>PXDE01000085.1 GCA_003566475.1 PVC group bacterium
GGTGAACAGGGCGGGCAGGGACGCGCCGCCGGCGGCGGGCCGGGGCGGCGGGCCGACCACGGGCTCGAAGGGCGGCGGCTCGGTCTCGGTCCCGGCCGGATGACGGCGGCCGAGATCCCAGGCCAGGCGGGCCAGGACGGCGGCGGCCAGGGCCAGGGTCAGGGCCCAGATCAGCCAGGGCACGGCGGGACGGGTGATGGCGAGGCTGCTGAGGCCCCAGAGCAGGAAGACGGCGGCGAAGGCCGGGCATATCCGCCCGAAGCCCTTGCGGAAGGCGGCGGCCAGGGAGAGCAGGGCCAGAGCCAGCGCGGCCGAGGCCAGCACGACCGAGCCCGTCGATCCGACCCAGCGCGGGGCCGCGCCCAGGACCACATCGAGGTGGGTGTCGGCGAAGCTCACCGGCTTGGTGAACCGTGCCTCGCCGGTCTCGGCGACTGGCGTCACGACCGGTCCCGGCCCCTGCCGGGGCAGGCCGTTCTGGGCGACCAGGGCGAGCAGCCCGGCCAGCCCGAGGGCGGGCAGTCCGGTGGCCAGTGGCCACAGTCCGTTGCGGCGCGAGGCCAGGGTGAACAGCGCCCAGCCCGCCCAGCCCACGGCCAGCACGAGCCAGGCCGTCCAGTAGGGGGACTGCCGGGCGAACCGGCTCCAGCCCTGCGCGACGGACCGGGCGGCGGCGGCCAGTCCGGAGGCCGTGGGCCGGTCCTCGGCCAGCATGTTGCCCCCGCGCGGGAGGAGCACGAACCGGTCGGGCGCGGTCAGAGTCCACTCCGCGAACACGGTCTCGCAGCGCGACTCCGGGGCCCGCAGGCGCAGGCGTGCCCGCAGCCCGAGCTGGGTGTGGCTCTCGGCATAGACCAGCTCCACCTTCGAGTATTCGTTGGGGTTCTGATGCCGGTGGATGGGGACAAGGATTTTCCCTCGCGCCCCGTCCACGGACAGGGCCCGCACGTCGGTCCCGTCCACCCGGGCCGACCACAGCCGGCTGCCCGGCGGCAGTTGCACCTCGAGGTACTGCTCGGAGGTGTTCTTGACGAAGAACTCGGCCGTGGTCACCGCCTCCCCGTCTTCGCTGAGCACGGTGCGGAGCTGGTAGCGGTCGGTCACCTGCTCGACCAGCGCCTCGGTGGTCATCCGGCGGACCTGCACCGACACCCGGTGGGGCGCCCCCACATAGCTCCAGGTGGCGAGGATGGGATGGTTGATGAGCAGCGCGTAGGCCTCCGGGAACTCGGCGCGGTCAAGCCGGAGCACGGAGGGGTCGCGGGCGATCTCGGCGTCGGCGGCCAGGCTGGGCGGGCCGGCCAGGGCGATGAACCCGTTCTCCCCGGCCACCCCGGCCATCTGCAGCTCCCCGGCGGTGACCGGGCCTCCCTCGAGCGGGAACGGCTTCTCCCAGGTCACGAGCAGGTTGAGGTCGCCCAGCACCTTCTCCTGGAAGTGGACGGTCCAGCGGGTGCCGTCGCGGGCGGTGTCGCGGATGTCGCGGCCCGCGATCTCCACGTTGCGGTAGGTCTCGGGGATGACGAACTCGAGGCTGCGCACGGGGGCCCCGGTGATGTGGGCGGTGACCGCGCAGCTTCCGTAGAGGGCGCTCTCGCCAAGGGAGATCAGGTGGAACAGCTCGGCGTAGATGGTGGGCCGGGTCCGCTCCAGGGCCACCACCAGCGACCATCCGCGCTCCTGCCAGCGGTAGGCCTTCTGGGTGTCGGGGATGGCCGAGGGCAGGGAGCCCGGGAACCCCTCGCGCAGACCCTCGGCCTCGGCCGCCTCCAGCCGCACCCCCTGCTCGGCCCGCAGGGCCACGAACCCGCGCTCGGTCCGGGCCTCGGGCACCGTCACCCGGGGGATCGCGAACCGCGCCGCGTCGGGCTCGATCCGCTGCTCGAGCCGGATCTGGACCAG
The DNA here is from genome assembly GCA_003566475.1 of PVC group bacterium. Taxonomy (GTDB): domain Bacteria; phylum Verrucomicrobiota; class Kiritimatiellia; order SS1-B-03-39; family PXDE01; genus PXDE01. The sequence goes on from PXDE01000085.1 coordinate 1,903, forward strand.
GGCCCGCCCCAGAAGGCCGTCGCGAAAGTGCAGGGTCAGGCGCTGGGTTCCGTCCTCGGCGGCGGTCAGGTCGTGGTCGGCCAGGGCGGGGCTGGCCACCTGGGCCACCGTCCAGCCCGCGTCGAGGGTCAGCAGCACCTCCCGGGCGCGGGCGTCGCGGACATCCAGCTCCAGGGCGAGATCGACGTTGACCCCGCCGTCCTCGTAGGCCGCCACCATCCGGTGCTCGGCGTGGATCACGGGCACGATGTCGTCGGCGGTGAGGTTCAGGGAGAACGGCGTGGTGGCGTACTGATAGGCGTAGAGCCCGCGGGCGGGCAGGGCCCGGTCGGCGATCGGGGGGCCGGTCAGGGCGGGCATGGCCGCCTGGTCGATCTGGGTGACCCCCGCCGCCTGGTTCACCACCAGCTTCACCGCGCTGTCCGCGCCGAGCAGGAGGAATCCGCTGGAGCGGATCACGTCGCGCGGGCCGACCACGGGGAGGGTGAAGGTGCTGGGGAAGCGGGGCAGGATGCGCTCGCCCACCACCCGCAGGCGGTAGGCCTGGAGCTGGCGGCGGCTCAGGGTCACCCGCAGCCGGCGGTCGGGGCGGTCGGGAAGCTCGGGTTCGAGCACCGTCCACTCCCGGAGGTCGGGGCCCTCGACCCGGGTCACGCTGAAATCCTCGGGGAGGGCGAGCTCGATCCGCTCCAGCTCGCCCTGCACCACGCGGACCTGGACCACGGTGTCGAGGCGGAGCACGCCCACCCGGGCGGTGGCGATGGCATGGGTGTCGGCCTCGATCACCAGCTCCCCGGTCAGCCGCTGCACCTCCGGCTTCCAGCGGACCACGAAGTCCGCGCCGGGACGGAGGAACGCCTCGACCCGCATCCCCTGGTCGTGCCGGGTCCGCTCCACCCGGAGGGCGCCGGGGAAGGTCACGTCGAGGTCCGGCCGCTCGCTCTCGATCACCACCGAGCGCACGCTGGCCTCGGGGAGGCGGAAGCGCGTGCTCCGCCAGTCGCCCTCGGTCTCGGCCCGGCTGGCGAACTCGAGGCGGAGGGTGCCCGAGGTGCGGCGGGGGAACTCGGCCACCAGGCCCTGGGCGTCGCGGGTGAGGGTGACCCCGCGGGGCAGGTCGGAGGCGAGCAGGGCCAGGGTGCCGGTGGCCAGGCGCAGGCGGGCGGGCTGGCGGTCGGTGCGGGCGGCGAGGTTCAGGGCGAACCGGGCGTTCTCCCCCTCCAGGCGGCCGGTCAGGCTCAGGCTCTCCACCTGGACCTGGGGCTCCGGGGGCGGGGGCGGCGGGGGCGCGGCCTCGTCGGCGCGGAGGGGATGGGCGAGCAGAGCGGAAAGCGCGAGACCCCGGACGAAGCGGCGAGCGGTCATGGATGTTCCTCCAGTCGGTTCAACAGCCTGCGGAAAGCGTAGCTCGGGCCCGGCTCGGGTGTGTCAGGCGGTTGTCAGCGTGCTGCAAACCGTTTCCCCGACCGGTGTCCATACCCAAGACGCCTGTGGGGAGGAGGGTCTTCAGGGGGGAGTGTTCAGGGTTCAGGGTTCAGCGAGTGGTCAGGAGTGAGGTGTCGGTGGTCAGTCCCCGCCCCTGAACCGCTGGGCTCAGCCGGACAATGGATGAGACGGCTGGGGCGATGCGCGATGCGCGATGCGGGATTGGGGGCCGAGCGGGTGCGTGGAAACCGAAGATTGACCCGACTTCGCGTCCCGCAAAGCGGGACTTCGTCGGGCAACCTGACGAGGTACGATTAACGAATCGAAGCTGCCGCCAGGCGGCGCCCCGCGTGTCCGACCTCCGTCCCGCGTCGCCCCCTCCCGCGTCCCCGGCCCGGAGCCGTTCTTCCTCGAAGACTCGGTCGAACGGCCGCCACAAGGGGGAAGCTCGGCGCTTCCCTGATGGTGCCTCCGAGCAGACGGGGCGGAGCTTCCGCGGCTTTGGGGTCGCAAGACGGGGGCCCTACAAGTATCTTGCCACCACCAAGTGTTCCCCTCGGCAGGCTGCGGAGACCCCATCGAGGATGTCATCGTGAGAAACGCCCGGCCCAGAGTCCGACGCCTTTCCGGAGGTGGCCGCTGCGGCAGGTCACCGGACCTTCCGATGCGACCCGCCTGGGAGGTGGTGACGATGAGGCAGTGTCCTTCGGCCATCCTCCTCCTCATGGTCGCCGGGCTGGCCCTGGCGGCGCCCGCCCGTCTCCACGCCGAGGCGCCCATGGACGCCCGGCGCTACGCCACGCCGGAAGCCATGGGGATGGTGGCGCCGGCGGAAGTAGGCCGGGCCGGGGACAGAATGGCCGTGCCCGCCCCCCGTCCGGGCCGCGACGATGTTCTGGCGGCGCTGCGGGCCGAGGGCCTGACCCTGCCCGAGGGCGCGGCGTTCGGGCTCGATCCGCACGACGGCGTCCTCTGGATGTACGCCCCCGATGCGTTCCACCAGCGCCTGGCCGACACCTGGCCGATCTCCCCGCACTGGCTGCCCCAGGTCCGGGTCGAGGTCGAGGTGGTCGAGGTCACGGATGGGGAGGCACTGGAGGCATGGACGGAGAGACCGGTCCGGCCCGCCGATCTGGAGGCCGTTCCGGAGGCTCGTCGCCGGGTGGTGGCGAGGTCGGCTCTGCTGGTCCGCTCCGGCGAGAAGGCGGAGGCCACCAACCGGGTGGAGGTTCCGTTCGGATGGATGGGTGCGGACGCCTTGGGCCCTGACCTCCATGCGGACCAGTTGGAGGTCGGCTTCAAGGTTGACGTCACCGCGACGCTGGGCCGCGATCCGGTTCGGACACGTTTCGGTCCCCTCCTCGGCTATCCTCGGGTCGAGCGGGATCGCCTGTTCACCACGGTGACCCTTTCGGTTCCCGGGGTGACCGTGCTGCCTTTGGGCGTGCGGCCGGGTGAAGGAGATCCCCCCGGCCCGGAGGCCCGCTTCCTGGTGGTCCGAGCAGACCTGGTGGACCGTGGACATGATGGGGGCCATGAAGATGACCATGCGGCATCCCCGGAAGAAGGTCCCCGTGAGGAGGAGGATCTGCCCCGGGCCGATGACGCGCGTGTCGGGGATTTCATCGGCCGGGTGTTCGGGCCGGCGCGGCTCAAGGCGCTCACGGTGGCCTGGGAGGCGGAGGCCGGAATCCCTCCGCCCGCCCCGGACGCCCACTGGATCGCCCGGTTCCGCAGATTCCTCGAAGCCTTCCGTGCTCCGTTGCCCGCCGAGGCCAGGCTGGGGTGGAGCGCATCCGGGGCGTCGGTCTGGATCTACGGACCCCGAAGCTACGTCAGGCGGATCGGGCCCCTGATCCACATCGATGATCTCGAACCGCTGAACGTCGAGGCCCTGATCCAGGTGGTGGAGATCGGGAAGGAATCGGCCCGACGGCTGCCGACCGGCCGGATCCGCGCCGAGGATCTGGAGGCGATCCCCGCCGCCGACCGGCGGGAACTGGGGCGCCTGGACATGGCCTCCGCCGGCCACCTCCTTGCCAATGCATATGCCTTCCGAGGGGAGGAGGTTCACCATGTGGGTTACCCTGGATCGATGTTCCCCGAAGTCCGGCAGATTGGCGTCTCCTGCATGGCCTCCTTCAGCGCCGGGCCAGCCGGAGTCAATCCGGCGGATCCGAGGTTTTCCGCGATCCTGTTCTTCGACGCATCGAACGAGCTGGGATGGACGAACATCGCCCATCCTCAGACGGGGGGCGTATCCACGCCGGTGCTCCGGTCTACCACCTTGATGGCGACCCTCGACGCCCGGGCCGGGGAGACGGTGGTCATTCCCCTCCCGTCGCGCCTCGAGGCGCTGTCCGGGATCGAAGGAGTGTCGGACGCCGAGGACCGCGGGCCTCGGTTCCTGCTGCTGACCATGCGGATTCGGAACCCGGACCTCGACGAGGTGGACGACCCGCTGCGGTTCGTGCGGCCCTGGCTGAGGTGAGGCTGGTGCCGCCAAGGCACACCCCATTCCGATGCTGGGTGCCCAGACGGCCCTCGTTCCGGCTACCCGTAGGCCGCATCCTGTGGATGCGAGCCTGGGTCACCCCGTGTGCGAGCCAGGTCCGCCCAGAAGGAAGGCGTCCCAGGCCATGGCGTCTACGCCAAGGCGCCGGGCGGGGTCTTCACGGCCCGGGTCGCACAGGACCAGGGGCCGGACATCCTGGTGGCGTCGGTGGAACTCCAGGAGGCCGGCTAGGTCGCGTGCCGCATAGGGGCCCGTCTTGATCTCGACCACCCACGATCCCCAGGCGCCTTCGCACACCAAATCCACCTCGTGCGGCTCCTCCCGCCAGTAGTGCACGGACTGCCCGGTGTTCCAGGCCAGAGCCAGACAGGCGTTCTCCACCCAGCGGCCCCAGCGTCGGGGGTCTCGGGCCGGGGTCGGCGGAGGCTGGACGGCCGACCGGAGCAAGGCGTTGTTGAGAGCCACCAGTTTGGGCGGGGAGGCGCGCTGGCGGACCATCCGGCGCGAGAACTTGGGCACCGCCGCCACCAGGCAGGCTTCCTCCAGCACGTGCAGGTAATGCGCCACCGTGGCCAGCGCGCCGGATTCGGCCAGCGACCCCTGGATCTTCTGCAGGGACAGGATCTCGGACGGGTGTCCGGTGGCCACGGCGTAGACCTGCCGAAGCAGCGCGGGTTTCCGGACGGATTCGGTGCGGGCGATGTCCCGCCCCAAGGCCGGCTCGATGATGCTGTCGAGCAGGTACCGGCGAAATCTGCGCTCGTTCGAGCGGAAGGCCAGCGATCCTGGGTAGCCACCATGAGTCACCACAAGGTGGGCCGCCTCGGACTGGGGCACCCCGAGCCGTCGGACCAGCTCCAAGGCCGGCCAATGGAGTAGGCGCAGGCGCTCGAACCGGCCGGCCATGGTTTCGCGGGCTCCGGCCCCGACCTGAAGGGCCGACGATCCGGTCGCCACCACATGCACCCCGATCCGTTCCCGGCGGAGGCGATCCGCCTCGGCCTTGAGCCGTCGGCTCCACTCCGGCACGGCCTGGATTTCGTCCAGGAGCAGAACGGAGGCGCCCTTTTCCTCGGCCGTCCGCCGCGCCCGCTGCCACTGCGTCTCCCACCAGCCGGGCAGGGACGCCTCCGGCGCATCGGCGGCAAGATAGATGGCCTTCGGCCCGAAGGCCGACTCGATCTCGCCAAGCAGGGTGGTCTTCCCAACCTGCCGCGGCCCGGTGAGGATCTGCACCCGCCCCGGCGCGGGTTCCTCCAGCCGCATTAGCAGGTCGGCCCGCACTTGCGTGTAGGTGTGGTCGAATAAACTATTCATCATGATCGAATAATTATTCGACTATGGTTGAATGTCAAGCGGGATGGGCGGAACCCCGAATCCGCACGCAAGCCGTTCCGAGTCCATACCTCCGCAGGTCTTCCCGGCCATGGTAGACTGCGATCACCCGGTTGATCCACCGTGCCGGTCATCGATGAAACCCATTTGACTGTGGTGCGGGCGCCGACGTGGGACGGATGTCCTCGTCCGTCCAGCGAAGGCGCCGCGCCTGGATGGTCCTTGGCCCGCGTTTCACGCCGTAGCATGGGCATTTCAGGCTCCTGCCATCGCGGAGACGGACGAGGACGTCCGTCCCACGACGACCGATTACGTTTGCCTGGGCGAGATCGCCGTCCGGCTTGCGTGCGGACTAGGGGGCGCATCCTGGCGTCGCGCATGGGGCGCCGCCGTGATAGAAGGTGCAGGTCATGAATGAGAAACCCGTGGTGATCATGCCCTGTCTCGACATGCGGGACGGGCGGGTGGTGAAGGGAGTCCAGTTTGTGGACATCCGCGATGCCGGCGATCCGGTCGAGTGCTGCCAGGCCTACTGCGCGGCCGGGGCGGACGAGATCGCTCTGCTCGATATCACCGCCACCGTGGAAGGGCGCGAGACCCTGCTCGACGTGGTGCGCCGGGTGGCGGAGGTGGCGGCGGTGCCGTTCACCGTGGGCGGCGGGATCAGCACGGTGGCCCGGGCCGAGGCGGTGCTGGAGGCGGGCGCCGACAAGGTGTCCACCAGCAGCGCCGCCTTCCGCCGGCCCGAGGTCATTGGCGAGATGGTGAAGGCGTTCGGAACGGAGAGGGTCACCGTGGCCATCGACGCCGCCCGGAATCCGGCTCTGCCGTCGGGCTACGAGGTGTTCATCGACGGCGGACGCACCGCCACCGGGACCGATGCCGTGGAATGGGCCCGGACCGTGGA
>PXDE01000013.1 GCA_003566475.1 PVC group bacterium
CGGTCGACGTCCAGCGCATGGCCAAGGAGGCGGCGGTACACGGCGACGTGACGTTGCTCAAGCAGGCGCTCCTGCACGACCCCCTCACCGCCGCCGTCTGCGATCCCGAGGAGGTCTGGCAACTCGCGGACGAGATGCTGGTGGCCCAGGCGAAGTGGCTGCCCCAGTACGCCCACGCCATCCCCGAGGCGAAGAGGCGCCTAGCCAGGGGCACAGTGAAGACCCGGACCTGGAAGGGCGCCGCCCGCAAACCCGTCCGGACCCCGGAACAGCGCCGGCGGACGGGGGCCTGATGAGGTCGGCCCTAAGCCGGAACCATCCAGCGGAACCGCGAATGGACCCAGCGCGGCCACTGGCCGCAACCAAACGAACCACAGAGGCCACAGAGGTTACGGAGGTTCACAGAGGGGGGAGTTGGGATGGTGAAAGATTTGCGCGGGCGGGCAAGGATTCAGCGGCGGGGACTGCTCTGAGACACACTCCCCCTATTTCGCGGATAAGCCGTTGGTCCGCACAAGCATACGACCGAATGGCTGCGGACCCAGTAGTCCGCTGTTCCCGCCCTGCGGGACGGACAGCGCATGGAACGAGCCTACCTGAGCGGAAGAGAAGCCATGGTCGAGCCTTCCTCCTGCCAGGCGCCGCACATGCGGCCTCGTCCCGCCCTGCGGGAACAGCGACGTACTGGCTGCCCATCGGCACCTCCACTTCATCAGTCTTTCCTCGTCAATCGTCAATCTTCGGTTTTGCCGCATCCCGCATCGCGCATCCCACATCGGCCACGGTCTCACCCTTTGCTCCGGCTGGACCCAAAGCTTCAGGCCCCCCGCTGACCACAGCCCCCTGACTCCTAACCACTCCCCCGAACCCTGAACTCTCCCATGCGCGCCACCCTCGATGACGGCACCGTGCTGGTCGCGGACCTGGAGGTCGCCCGGACCTTCCGGGCCCGCAGCCTCGGGCTGCTGGGGCGGCGCGGGCTTCCCGAGGGGCATGGGCTGCTCATCCCCCGCTGTGGATCGGTCCACATGTTCGGGATGCGGTTCGCCATCGACGTGGTATTCCTGGACGACGAGGGCGTGGTGGTGAAGGTGGTGGAGAACCTGCGTCCCTGGCGGATGGCCGTCTCCTCGGGCACCCAGGCCCTGGAACTTCCGGCCGGAACGGTGGCCCGCATCGCGCCCGGACTGGGGTCGGGCGACCGGATCCGGTTCGACGGGCCGGAACTGCGCGCTTGATCCTCCCCGGCGGATCGGGCAACAGTCGCGGGTTTGACGCCTTCGCGGCCGAACCCCGGACCCGGTGATGACCAAAGCCAAAGCCAACCCCCAGCCCGCGACCGATCCCTCGCCCGAGCACTATGTGGACGAGGTCCGCGCATTCATGGCCCGGCACGGCCAGACCCTGCTTCTGGCCCTGCTGGTGGTGCTGGCCGGCCTGGTCACCTGGAACGTGCTCCGGATCCGGAACCTGCGTCAGTCCCAGGCGGCGGGGCTGGCCTTTCTGAGGGCCGAAACCTCCGAGGAGCTGCGGGCGGTGGCCGAGACCTTCCCGGGGACGGCGGAAGGCCGGTACGCGCTTATCGTGCTGGGCAATCAGCTCGCCGAGGAGGAGCAGTACGAGGAGGCGGCCCGGGTGTTCCGGCAGTTTCTCGACGCCCACTCCGCCGACCCCATGGCCCCGGTGGCCTCGCTGGGGCTGGCGATGAGTCAGGAGGCGGAGGGCCGGTTCGCCCAGGCCGAGACCACGTTCCGCGACCTGGCACGCACCGGACCCGACTGGCTTCGGGGCCCGGCCATCCTCGGCTGGGGCCGCAGCCTCGAGCAGCTTGGCCGCTGGGATGAGGCCCGCGTGGTCTACGAGGACGGATCGGCCCGGTTGCCCGAGATGTGGGCCCAGTCCATCCAGAGCAGCCTCCAGCGCGTGGCCCTCGAGATGCGCCGCCCCGAGGCCCCGCCCGTCCCCGAGGCGCCGGAAGCCCCCGAGGTGCCGGAGGAGACCGGGGATCCGGAGGCCGCCGACGAGCCGGGCGCCATGCCGGAGGAGCAAGCCGACGAGGCCGAGGCCCCGCCCGCCGACGACGAGGCGTAGGCGGCCTGGCCGGCCGCCGGGCGCGACGGCCTTCCTAAGCACCGATGGTTCCTGGGGTACCGGTCTCGGACTCATCGGACGTGTCGGACCCATCGGACCCGGCGGTCCGCTGTTCCCGCCCCGCGGGACGGACCGCGCATGGAGCGAGCCTGAACCCTGAACCCTGAACCCTGAACACTTCCTATCGCCCCCCCCGCCGCCCTGTGCTAGGTTGCCGGGCGATGAAGATCTCTGTGCTTGGCGATGGCGGATGGGGGACGGCCCTGGCCCTGGTGCTGGACCGGAACGGCCATGAGGTGACCGTGTGGGGCGCGTTTCCGGAGGTGGTGGCGGAGACCCGGCGCAGCCGGGAGAACGCCCGCTACCTGCCCGGAGTCGCCCTCCCGGCGTCGGTCCGCTGGACGTCCGACCGGGCGGAGGCGGCCGGGGCGGAGCTGTTCGTGGCCGCCGCCCCCAGCAAATACGCCCGGGCCGTCCTGGAGTCCTTCGCGTCCCGTCTCCCTGAGCGGCCTCATATCGTCTCGGTGGCCAAGGGGTTCGATCCCGAGACCTGTCTGCGGATCACCGAGGTGGCCGAGGAACTTGTCCCCGGGGTGCGGGTGGCCGTGCTGAGCGGGCCCAGCCATGCCGAGGAGGTGGCCCGGGGCATCCCCAGCGCGGTGGCGGTGGCCAGCGCCGATCCGGCCGAGGCGGAATTGCTGCAGTCCCTGTTCAACCGTCGCGAGTTCCGGGTCTACACCACTCCGGACGTGGTCGGCGTGGAGCTGGGCGGAGCGGTGAAGAACGTGATCGCCATCGCGGCCGGGGTGGCCGACGGCATGGGCTACGGCGACAACACCAAAGCGGCGCTGGTGACGCGGGGGCTGGCCGAGATGACCCGGCTCGGGGTGGCGCGAGGCGCGGATCCCATGACCTTCTCCGGTCTGAGCGGCATGGGGGATCTCGTGGTGACCTGCTTCAGCCGCCACAGCCGCAACCGTGGGGTGGGCGAGCGGCTGGGCCGGGGCGAGGCCATCGCCGACATTCTCGGCGGCATGGTCCAGGTGGCCGAAGGCGTCCCCACCGCCGCCACCACCCGTGTCCTCGCCCGCCGCCATGGGGTGGCCGTGCCCATCGTGGACCAGGTGGCGGCCATCCTCCACGAGGCCAAGGATCCCCGCGAGGCGGTGAACGACCTCCTCGAACGCGACCCCCGTCCGGAGCAGGCGCACACCGATGGCTGAGCGTGCCGCCCCGGGGCTGGTTCTGGCCATGGCCGCCGTGCTCGTTCCACTGGCCGGCTGCGCGACCCGGCGCCTGCCGGCGCCCGTGCCCATGTCGGCCGAGGAGCAGGCCAGGCTGCTCCGCGATCCGACGGACCACCGGCGGCATTTTCTCAAGGACGAGTCGGGCGGTGACCGCATCTGGTACAGCGGCTCCTTCCGTCTCCACGACGGCCAGCGCGATGTCCTGCCCATGCGGGTCCGGAATCCGTCCCGGCCCGTGGTGGCGGCGTCGGTGCGCCCGGGGGCGGATGACGGCATCGTGCTCATCGACCCCAGCTCCCGGCAGAGCTGGATGACGTCGGGCCAGGCGGCCAACCAGCGGGCGCCCGTGCTCGGTCCCCGGGTCAACCGGGCCGCGCCCGACCATGTCGACCAGGACATCCCCGGCTTCGCAGTGGTGGCCGAGCGGTTCCACTTCGACCGGCTCACCGTGTCCGACGCGGTGCTCCTGGCCCTGGCCGCCCGGGGCCCCCTCGGAGAGCTTTCGCGCGGCACGGCGGGAGGGCGGAACCAGCCCGACCTCGTGATGGGCGCGGATTTCATCCGGGCCTTCTCGTTCGTCGCCTTCGACTTCCCCAACCGCTCCGTGTTCCTGTCCGCGTCCGACCCCTATCCGGACTCCGGGCCCCAGGCGCTGGGCGAGGCCCCCCTGACCTTCCCGGGAGGTCGGATCGCGGCCCGGGGCCGGGTGGACGGGGAGGCGGCGGACGTGGTTCTCGATCTGGCCGGCGCCTTCAGCATGGTCCGCACCGGGGTCGAGCCCGGAACGCCGGTGCGCCAGGTGTCGCTGGGCACGTTCGTGCTGCGCAACCTCGCCGCCGATCCCCCCGAGGCCCATGGCCTGCGCCCCCTGGACGAGCCCCGGCTGGGCGCGGCCGCCCTCCAGCCGTACCGGGTGGTCCTCGACATCCGCCGCCGGGTGGTGTGGTTCGAACGACCGGAGTAGCCCATGGCCGTCCCCGTCTCCATCGAGCATGTGACCAAGACCTTCGGAACCACCCGGGCGGTGGATGACGTGAGCCTGGACATCGCGGCCGGCGAGCTGTTCTTCCTGCTCGGGCCCAGCGGCTGCGGCAAGACCACCCTGCTCCGGTGCATCGCCGGCTTCGCCATCCCCGACGCCGGACGGCTGGCCATCGGCGACGAGGACATCACCCGCGTCCCGCCCCACCGGCGCGACACGGGCATGGTGTTCCAGAGCTATGCCCTGTGGCCGCACCTCACCGTGGCCGAAAACGTGGCCTTCGGGCTCAAGGAGCGCCGGATCCCCGCCGCCGAGGTCGAGACCCGGGTGCAGGAAGCCCTGGCCAAGGTGCAGATGACCGACCGCGCCCGCCACAAGCCGGCCCAGCTTTCGGGGGGCCAGCAGCAGCGGGTGGCCCTGGCCCGGGCCCTGGTCATCCGGCCCCGCTGCCTGCTGCTCGACGAGCCGCTCTCCAACCTCGACGCCAAGCTCCGTCTCGACATGCGGGGCGAGATCCGCCGCCTCTGCAAGGAGGCCGGACTCACCGCGATCTATGTGACCCACGACCAGAAGGAGGCGCTGTCCATCGCCGACCGGATGGCGGTGATGAAGGACGGCAGACTGATCCAGGCCGGCACGCCCCGGGAGCTGTACCGCCACCCCGCCTCCCGCTTCGTGGCCGGATTTCTGGGCGAGACCAACCTGTACCCGGCTCAGGTGCGGAGCCTCCGTGACGGATCGGCGGCGCTGGACTCGCCGCTGGGCGAAGTGACCAGCCGTTCCCTGCCCGCCGGGGCCGACCTCCGCCCCGGGCAGGCCGTGCACCTTTCCATCCGGCCGGAGGCCCTGCGTCTGGGCGGCCCCCCGGCGGACGCGCCGAACATCCTGAGCGCCACCGTCCACGATTCGGTCTATCTGGGCGAGAGCGCCCAGCACCGGCTCACCCTCCATCCGTCCGGCGGCGCCGACACCGAGGCCCGGGCGCTGGAGGTCAACCCTCGCTTCGCCCCCCGGGAGTCCGAGACCGAGCAGGCCACGGTCTGGTTCGAGCCCGAGGACGCGGTCGTGCTGGAGGACTGATGGGGTTTGCCCGTCATCTTCCAGTGCTGCTGGCCGCCGCGCTGGTGGTGGCCCTGCCCTTCGTGTTCCGGCGCGAGCCCCCGGCCGGGGCCTGGCGGCCGGGCGATCCGGTGCTGACCATCGTCTCGCCCCACAACGAGGCCATCCGCCACGAGTTCGGCCGGGGATTCTCCCGCTGGCACGAGGAGCGCTATGGACAGCCGGTGAAGGTGGACTGGCGGGCCATCGGGGGCACCACCGAAATCATGCGCTACCTCGAGTCGGAGTACACGGCCGCCTTCCGGGCCTGGTGGACGGGCCCGGACCGGGCCTGGGATTCCGGGTTGGCTCTCGCCCTGACCGACCGCCGACTGCCCCTGGACGCGCCGCCGGAGGGTGCCGACCCCGCCCGCTGGGAGGCCCGGCGCGACGTGCGGGCCGCCTTTCTGGCCACCGACGATCCCCGCCGGTTCGGGAGCCGGATCGACCTGTTCTTCGGGGGCGGGGAGTTCGACCACAGCCGGGCCGCCTCGACCGGACTCACCGTGCCCCCCTGGCCGCCGGGCGAACGGCCGGAGCACCTGTTCACCGACGAGCGGGGGCGCACGCTCATCCCGCAGACCCTCAGCGGCGAGCGGTGGTGGTCCGACACCTTCTTCGGCAACGCGGTGAGCAGCTTCGGCATCTGCTCCAATCTCGACCGCCTGGCCGACCTGGGGCTGCCGCCCCCCACCCGCTGGTCCGACCTCGCCGATCCCGGCTACGCGGGGGCCCTGGGGGTAGCCGACCCCACCAAGAGCGGTAGCGTCGCCAAGGCGTTCGAGATGCTCATCCACGAGCAGGTGCGCGAGGCGGTGCGGGCGGCGGGGTTCGGCGACGCCGAGGTCGAGTCGCTGGAGGCGGCCATCGGCCGCGGGGGGATCGAGGCGGCCCCCGAGGCCTATCATCAGGCCATTCGCGACGGCTGGCTGCAGGGCGTGCGCCTGGTGCAGCGGCTGGGGGCCAACGCGCGGTACTTCACCGACAGCGCGGGCAAGGTGCCCATCGACGTGGCCCAGGGGGCGGCGGCGGCCGGGCTGGCCATCGACTTCTACGCCCGTTTCCAGGCTCAGGTCAGCCGCCGCGCCGACGGGACCGAGCGCATGGCCTACCTGACCCCGGTGGGGGGATCGAGCGTCAGCGCCGATCCCATCAGCCTGCTCCGGGGCGCCCCCGACCGCGAGCTGGCGGTGCGGTTCATCGAATACGTGCTGAGCGAGGAGGGCCAGAAGCTCTGGACCTATCGGCCGGGGACGCCGGGCGGTCCCGAGCGCTACGCCCTCCGCCGGCTGCCCGTGCGCCGCGACTTCTATCCGTCCGACGACCCGGAGTTCCAGGCCCGCCACGAGGAACATGCCCGCCATGCCGGCGACGACCTCGCCGATCCCGTGGTGAACCCGTTCGCCCTGGCCGAGCATTTTACCTACGTGCCCCGGTGGACGGGGCGCCATTTCGGGGTGCAGCGCGACCTGGTGCGGGCGATGTGCCTCGACGCGGGGGAGGAGCTGCGGGCGGCCTGGGCGGCCATCCGGGCGGCGGGCGGGCCGGACGCGGTGCCCGAGGCCATGGCCGCCCTCACCCGCATGCCCGACCGCCCCGAGCCGCTGGTCTGGGACACCGCCCCGGGGCTGGCCGCCCGCCACGGGCGGTTCGAACTTCTCGAAACCTGGAACCGCTTCTTCCGCGGCCAATACCGCGAGGCCCGCCGCCTGGCCGAGGCGGGGAGGTGAACGGGGACAGAGGAGCAACCACGAAAGCCACGAACGCCACGAAAGGGCGACGCCGTTTCCGGGCTGGACCACCAGACGAACCACAGAGGTCGCAGAGGTTACGGAGGTACTCAGAGGGGGAGAAGAGGGTGAACCGCGAATGAACGAGAATGGGACTAGGACAGTGACTACGGACAAGAATCGCCAAGGACGCTCAGCCGCAGGCGACCCCGGAAGACGCCCGATCGGAGTTGGACGCCACCGTAACTCCCACTTCCAAGTGGGAGTTTCCCAGGCTTGCGGATCTTTGCCCCCAGAAAGGCCCAATCGGAATTGGGCACTACGTCCCAGCGCCTCCCCCTACTACACGGAAGGTTCCGCACGTCAGTCTCCTACCCTTCGCGGTATCGTGGCCATGGCGGGCTTAGCTACCAACGCCCCTGTCGCGGCGTAGCGTCTGCGCGAAGCCGGAAGGAGGTGGCAGTCCCTTCAGGCCCTTCTGCCTTCCCCCGGGCCGGCCCAGTCCCCCGTCTCCAGCCCCCTCCAACCGGTCGGAAACGTGTCCGACCGGACACGTTTCCGACCGGTTGACTCCACATTCGACAAAACCAGCCGGGACCGCTCCACTCCACGGCCCAACCTTGATCCGGGCTTGCTCGTCACGCCCCAATGGAATATCTTGGTCAAGTCAACTAACAGCAGGAGCTTCCCATGCCCATGGTCAATCTGCACGAAGCCAAGACCCGGCTGTCCTCCCTGGTGGCGGGGGTCGAGAAGGGGGGCGAGCCCGTGGTGATCTGCCGCTACGGACGCCCGGTGGCTTGCCTGTCCCCCGTTCCGAGCGGGCCGAGGACCAAGACCTGGCCCGAGCTGCGGGGAATCCGCTTCCATGCCGATCCGACCACCCCTACGGAGGGCGAGTGGGAAGATGCCTGAGCATGGC
>PXDE01000134.1 GCA_003566475.1 PVC group bacterium
CCCCCGGCCCGCCCCCGGCCCCGGCGGCCTCCCCCCCCCGGCCCCATGGGGAATCTGGGCCCTCCATCGACGAGTACTTCGAGAACCTCCGGCGCCAATTCCAGAAGCAGGAAGCGCCTGCCCCGCCCAAGCGGGCCGCCCGCAGGCCGCCGCCTCCGCCGCCCCCCCGGCCGGTGGCCCCTCCGCCGCCGGTCGAAGTGCCGGAGCCGGACGACCTGGCGCTTGTTCCACCGCCCGTCCGGGCCGATCAGGGGGCGGTGGGCAACCCGCTGTCCATGGGCCGGGCCGGCTCCAACTTGAGCGCCCGGGCCATGGCCAAGGCCATGCGGGTGCCCGGCGAGCCGTTGCGCATGCCCATGGTGGGGCTGCAGATGCGGATCGGGACCGGAACGATGAAGCCTCCCGCCGCCCGCCCCGCGCTGCGGAGACGCCTCGATGTGCAGCGGGCCATCGCCGCCGGCATCGTCCTCGGCCCGCCCCGCAGCCTGCAGAGCACGGTGGACGAGTTCCGCGTCCGCATCGGCGCGTCCTGATCCCCCCGGCCGACAAGGAGGTGACGCAGACGTGGCACGGCGCTTCCAGCCCGTGCCTGTGCGAGGTCGGGGCCCGGAACCACCATGGATGGAGGAAACGCTCCTCATGGCCGGATCGGGACCAAACCTCGCTCGGCTCCGGGCAAGATGCCCGGGCCACGGAGGGACCGGCCCACATCACACATCCCACAGCCCACACCGGCGCCGCCTGTCTCACCCTCCATCCGGCTGGACCCGACGGACCAGCGGCCGTCACTGCCCTCTGACACCGCGGACAGCCGGGCCAGCAGCGACCACCCGCTCGACCCCAGGCCGAGCAGTCGGCCCAGCTTGTCGAGGCGGTCGCCCTGGCCTAACCCGACCCTTCAGGCCGGATGCGTTTCTCCGCCATGCCGACCCAGCCCATTGGGCTGGGCTAAGGGAACGCGACCCTTCGGGCCGCCGCAGCCCCGACTTGCCAGGACGGACCTCCCCCCTCTGCGAACCTCCGTAACCTCTGTGCCCTCTGTGGTCCAATGGGTTGCGGCGGGCAGCCATGCTGGGGTCTACTCGGTTGCGGAAGGACGCCTCGCAGGGGCAACCCGGACCCGATGCCGCCCCGGCTCCAAGCGACGGCCGTCGGGCAGGATGATCTCGGCCGGGGCGTCCACCACGGCCTCGCGGCGGCCATCCGCGTCCGCCAGGCCAAACTCCACCGTGACCTCCCCGGCCGGATGGCCGAGGGTGGCCCGCAGGGGCGGGGCCTGGGGGTCGGGGTCGAACTCCAGCCGGTCGGCCCCCACCGCATCCGGCGCCACCCGGAGGCCGATCAAATCCTCGACCTGCGAGAGGGCGATCCCCGACGACCAGGCATGGCAGTCGCTCCGGGGGTCACCGCAGGACTCGGGATAGGTCGTCAGGCCGGTGCGTTCCAGCACGTCCAGCCACCTCGGCCACCGTTGGCGGATGCGGTCCCGGTCGCCCGCCGCCCGCAGGGCCCGGAGGACGTAGCACTCGAAGTGGAAGGTGCCGGGCTGGATCACCCCGTCCGCGTCCAGGGCGTTGCCGATCGCGAGGCGGGCGCGGTCGGGATCCAGAATGCCGGCCAGAACGGCCTCGACCTGGGCATGGATGCTGGTGCTGGCCCGCAGGGCGGTGTCGGGAATCAGGCCGCGCTCCGGATCCCACAGCCGTTCAACCGCTGCGCCCGCCTGCTCGGCTTCCCTCGTCCAGACCGGATCCAGTTCGGGACGCCCCGCATGCTGTTCCAGCCGGGCCAGGCATGTCAGGGCGCGGGTGAGCATGGCCCCGATGATGGCCGAACCTCCGTCCGGATCCTGGGGCGCGTTTCCGGCCTGGAACACCGAGGCCCAATCCACGAAGGGCGCGTGCGGGATGCGGCCGGGAAGACCATCGGGCCGACGGCGGGCCAGGAACCACTCGACTACCGCCCGGGCCTGGGAAAGATAGGGGGCCAGGAACCCCGGGTCGCCCCGGTGACGCAGGAAGTCCTCCAGCATGAACACCCATTGAAGCCCGTAGGTGGGCAGGATCTGCACCTGACGCGAGGGGTAGCGGCACTGCATCAGGCCTCCGGCGAGCTGGCCGGCGTGGATGTCGTCGATGCACTTGCGGGCCAGGCGGTCGTCGTTGGCCATCCAGTACAGGCAGCGGGCGGTCACCGGCGTGTCGCCGCCGAACTGGGCCTGCTCGTACTGAGGGCAGTCGAAGAACGTCTCGTGACTGCACAGGCGCAGGGTGTCGTAGGCGGCGGTCCACATCCGCTGGTGGGACGCCTCCCAGCCCTCGACCCGGGCCCGGAGGGTCAGCGGGAACTCCGTCTCGGTCAGCGTGCAGGGACCGAGGTCCAGCGGCTGCTCGCCCGTCTCCACCGTGATCTCCAGATACCGGAACGAGCGGAACCAGGGCGGCGTCCATTCCCGGTCGGCGCCGCCGTCGGGATGGATCTCGTCGCGGAAACCCCACAGCTCGCGACCGGGCTCCAGAGTGTCGCGACGACCTTTGCGGCCGGTCTCGGGATCGAATCCGGCCTCGGACCAGACCAGGCCGATGCGCGTCCCCTGCCCTCCCGACCAGCGCAGGTTGGGAATGGCATTGGTCATGCCGCCCCGTTCGAGAACCAGCCGGGCTGACTGACCGGGGACCACGCGAAGCGGGGTGCCGCCGAACCAGGCTTCCGCGTCCGGGGCGGAGACCCCATCGGCCACGACCAGGCGTGCCCAGCCGACCGGCCGCCGCGCCATGGGCGGCAGGGGATCCTCGACCAGCCGCGCGCCCAGGGGGAGGTTCCCCCACGGGTTGCCGGCCTGGGAGCAGACTTTCCGGGCCATCGCCCAGCCTGCGTCATCGAAGTCCAGGCCGAGCCAGCCCCAGGCATGGTCGGCGGCGTCGAACCGCTCCCCCGCCCCCAGCGGGAAGTAGGGTCGCTTGCGCGGCCAGTGGTGACCCCGCAGAGCGGACCGCGCCCGGTCATGGTGACACCGCCACTCGGCCCCGCCGCCGAGAAGGGCATCCAGGTCCGGATCCTCGGCCGCGGCGAGGAGGAAGGCGGGCGGGCCCATCTGCCCGATCCCGCTGAAGGGCCCGGCGTGCCAGACCTCGGCGCACAGGACATGGTCGCCGGGGGTCAGCTCGGGAAGCTCGACAAGGCGGACCGGCCAGCGCCAGGGGTCGCTGCGCGAAGGGCCTTCGGCCAGGAACCGACCGTCCAGCCAGACCCGGACTCGCTGACTGCCCGAAAACCACCATCGGGCACCCGGATGCCGCAGGCCGTCTACACGGAACCGGCATCGCCAGAGCACGGAGACATCCTCCCGGGTCGCGTCGGGATGCCACCACGCGGGGACGCGCATGGCGCAATGGGTGTCCGGAAGCTCGGGCATCCAGGGGGAGGGGGAAGGGGGCGGGTGAGACATCAGGTGATGTGAACTCCGAATGCCACCGTGTGGCAATCGGAAAGCGGGGTGGGAGGTGGATGAGTGGATGAGTGGATGGATGGATGGATGGGTGGATGGATGGATGGATGGATGGGTGGATGAGTGGATGGGTGGATGTTGGAGGCCAGGCCTGGCGGGGTCTTCCTGGGGGCGAAGCCGGAACCCGTAGCTGAATCAACCAGGATTCAGATGCGATTGAACCGAGCAGGGCACGCGGCCGGGCGGGAGCCCCCGCGTGCCGGGCTCGTTCCCAGGCGCGGCCGAGCCCGGGCCTGCCCCCGAATCCGCACGCAAGCCGGACGCCGATCTTGCCCAGGTGTAAGATGGCCGCTCGTCGTGGGACGGACGTCCTCGTCCGTCTCCGCGATGTCCAGAGCCGGAAAAGGCCCTTGGTTCGGCGCTAGAACACAGGTCAAGGACCGTTCAGGCGCGGTTCCTTCGCAGGACGGACGGGGACGTCCGTCCCACGTATAGGCAAGCGCGAGACGGGTGTTGACAAGCCGAAAAATGACCCGAAAGTATCTGGGAGGTGATCCCGAGTGAAACTGACCAAGGAAGAAGAGGCCCTGCTGGAGTCTGTCGAGCGGGGAGAGTGGAAGCGGATTCCCGACTTCGCCGAGGAGGCGGAGCGGTTCCGTGAGGCGGCCCGAGCCACCCTGCGCAAAGACCGGCGGGTGAACATCCGCATGGCCGAGCGGGATCTGGTCCGGTTTCGCAAAGCCGCCCTCCGAGAGGGACTGCCGTACCAGACCCTGATCTCGAGCGTTCTCCACAAGTACATCAACGGCCGGTTGGACGAAAAGGCCGACTAGGAACAGGACCGCGAACCTGAACTCCGATCGACGCCCGCGGGGGATCTTCCCGTAGCCGAAGCCGCCCAGGCTTTGGCCGTTATGGGGACGAGACGGGTTAGGTGGCGGACGTGTGCCTCGCGCGAGCCAAGATCGTCCCCGCGGTCGGCTGAACGCTGGCGCGTCCAGCTACGGGCTTTCGCGCGGGTCCCTTTATCGCCTTGTCGGCGTACCTTGCGCATCCACGCCCTTGGCGGGCGCGGCTACGGGCTTCGCGCGACTCCTTTCCGTATGACCTGAATGTGTCTGCGGGTTTGGCTGTCGGACGGCGAGTGTCGGTCGGGGGCTGGAGCCGGGCAGGTCGGGTCCATCAAGGAGAAACCGAAGCCATGAACGCACGCAGTACGAACCTCGCCCTCGCCGCCTCCATCCTCGCCCTGGCCGTCCTTGCGTCAGTCGGAAGGGCCCAGAACACCTGGGTTGGAAACGGTACTGACGCCAGTTGGGCTGACGCCGGTAACTGGGACGTTCTTCCCGACTTCGACGGCTCCGAGGAGATCGTCCTCGGCACCGGATTCGGCTCCGGAACCCCCACCCTGCCGGGGGTCGCCCGGGACATCGACAGCCTGACCATCACGGCCAGCATTGGCAACGTGACCCTCATCTCGGGCAGCACCCTCGTCCTCTACAGCGGGGATATCACCCGAACTTCGGCGGGGGGCACCCAGACCATCGCAACCGCCATCAATCTTGGCGACCCCGCCGTCGCCGCCGGAACGTTCACCGGCACATGGACGAACGATGGAACCGGGAACAACCGCATTCAGTTCAACAACGCGATCGAGCAGTCCCATGCGGGACCGGTGTGGAACCTCGAATTCACGGGGGGAGGCGAGACGTGGATTCAGACCGGGAGTGTGAACCATCGCGGCAACACCACGATCATGGGCGGGAGCGAAGTGGTATGGACGGCGATGCCCGGCGGAGGAGACACGGGCACCGTGTTCGGTGACGGGACCATCATCTTGGATGACGGAACCTTCTCGATGCGCCACGGGAACAATGGCAACCGCTCCCTGAACAACGACATCGTGGTGAACGCGGGCGGAGGCACCCTCAGCGAGCGCCACGCCGGCAACAGCCACACCTACTTTATCCGGGGCACCATCAGCGGCGCCGGCGACCTGACGCTGATGCACAGTGAAGGCGGGAACGGCGTCACCCACTTCATGGCTGACAACTCCGGGTTCGCCGGCGCACTCACCATCCACAGCCCTGGCGGTAACACCGGAAGCGCCATGGTCTTCCGGGGCCAGAATACCGTCCCCGGCGGCGCGGGCCAGACGGTCACCTTCACCAATTCCGGTGCCGGCATCCCCAAGTTCGGGTCTGACGCCGGGGCGCACACCTACACCAACGCCTTCGTGCTTAACTCGGCCATGGCGTTCCGGCCCTTCGACGTCACCACCTACGCCGGCGACATCACCACCAACGGGAATGCCATCCACCTCAATGGCCCCAACCTGCTCATCTTCCAGCCCGGTGCGGGCAGCGACATGGGCAACAGCAACTTCGTTCTGAATGACGGAGCCCTCCAGGTGTCCGCGATGTCGGACCTTCCAGGCGGAAACCTGAATCTTAGTGGGGGCGCCTTCGTCCTGGATGGTTCCGGCAACGTCGCTCCGACCTGGGCCCAGTTCTCGACCGCGCGGTCCGAAGGCACCGGCAATGGCCAATACCAGGGAAGTGGATTCGCGGCCATGGGCACCGATGCCGTTCTCGACGGTGTGGACGTGAACCGCAACCTCACCCTCGGCTCAATGTCCGCGCTCACCGACGCCGCCATCATCCTCGACACCGACACCACCCTCACCGGCAACCGGACCTTCACCGTGGCCGGCCTGAATGTGGCGAGCAATTCCGGGAACTGGCAGCTCAATAGCCCGGTCCATGAGATCACCGCCGATATCGGCGGCGAGGGGAACCTTTCGTTTACGGTGACTGGGGCCAGCCAAGGCGGAACCATCCGGCTCAGCGGCGACAACACCTTCGAGGGCGGCGTCAACATCGGGACCGCCGGAGGCAACGCCAATCCGGACCAGGCCATCGTGGTCATCGCCTCCGGGGGAGACAACGCGCTGGGCGAGCTCTCCAATGTGGTGACGGTGGGAGGATCGGCCGAGCGTCGGGGTGCCCTGCTGCTGTTTGATGACCCGACCGGAACGGGAACCACCTTCACCCGCGACATCCACATTCAGGCCCCCAACCACAATTCGAGGGGCGGGAACACCGGGACAGGTTCGTTCGAGGGTATTTCGACCTACACCGGCACCATTACCATCGGAACCGGTGGCAACGAGCGAGCCTGGCAGTTCCACACCCACGGAACCAGCACCCTTGTCTTCGACGGCGCGTCGATTGACTTCCACGCCGACTCAAATTCCGGAGGCATCCACACCTTCTTCAAAGGGGGGACGGGAACCCTGGACCTCGGCGACGTGACGGTGGGCGGTGCGCCCCGGGACCACAAGTGGCGACTCGTCCGCGGCACCCTCATCACCCGAGAACAGGGGCAGCTCGACGGCTCCAATCTCCAGGATCTCCTCGGCGGCTCCGGCTTCACCCTGGCCGTCCGGGACAACGACCAGACCTATTCCGGACTCGGCACCGATGCGGCCTACTCGGGCCAAAGCGGCGTGGACGTGGCCGACGGGCTCACCCTCACATTGAACACGACCGCTCGGATTGAGGGCAGCGGGGCCGACGCTCGTCTGGTCAAAACCGGCGGCGGCACGCTTATCCTCCACTCCACCAACACCGGCAACAACAACAACGGCGATGGCGGGGCCCGGGTGGTGGCCGCCGAGGGAATCCTGGACTTCAACAGCAATGCCGGCCGCAGCGGCGGCCTGGTGGATGGCGGCACCCTCCTCATCCGCAATGGCCTGGGCTGGGGAAGCAGCGATAACCGGGCCTTCGAGATCGGCCCCAACGGGGGCAAGGTGGGGATCGCCACCGTCGGGTCCGGAAACGTGTCCCGCGGCGCCCTTTCCTCCTGGGACCAGTCCGGGACCAGCACGGTCACCTTCGCCTCCCGGGGCGACGACAGCCTGGTCTTCGGCGGATGGAGCGGCAACACGGTGGGGTCCAACACCACCCTCCTCATCGATCACGACGGCGCGCCGGGGACTGGCGTAGTCCAGATCAACATCAATGATCTGAACGTGGACGGCACCCTGGGTGGCTCGGGCACGCTACGCCTCCAGGCCGGCGGAACCGGCAGCGTGAATCTGGCCGCCGGCGCGACCCTCTCCCCGGGAAGTTCCCCGGGCATCCTGTCCATCGACGGCAACCTCAACCTGGTCTCCGGAACCTTCTACGACTGGGAATTCCTTTCCATGTCGTCCTACGACCAGACTCATGTGGCCGGCACCCTGAGCCTGGACGTGCTGATCACCCTCCGGATCTCGGACGCGGGCATTCTGTTCGACCCCAACGACGGCTTCCTGGTCAACCCCACCGACGAGCTGGTGCTGTTCTCCTATGGCCTGATGGGCCAGGGCGTGCCCTCCTGGCAGATCGAAGGCGTGGACCTCCCGGAATTCTGGGACATCAGCGGAGCCACCGTGTTCGACAACGAGGATGGCCAGATCATCCTCACCGGCATCCAGATCGGCCAGGAGCCGCCCGTCATCCCCGAGCCCGGCTCGGCGCTGCTGCTGGGGCTGGGGGCGCTGGCCCTCACCGCCCTCCGCCGGCGGCGCGAGGACTGAGCCCCGGCCGGTTTCGCAACC
>PXDE01000465.1 GCA_003566475.1 PVC group bacterium
CGCATGGGCCAGACCGACCACGCCCTCGGCGTGCGGATCGTGGGGCCGGACGGGAGCGGGGTGAATGACCGCGTGCTCCTGGCCTGGGACGCCGGGGTGGAGGAGGCGACCGCGTTCGAGCACGACGGCGAGCGTTTCGTGTTCGTGGGCCAGGGATTCCTGCGCATCGGCCGCGACCGTATCGAGGCCACCGGCGACCTCCGCGAGATCGCGGTGAAGGTCGACGGCCGCCCCGAGCTCCACCTCAACGGCGAGGCGGTCGAGGCCGAGATCCGCGACGGGGTGCTGCGCATGACGCGTGCCGCTCCGTAGCTGGATCCGACGCCCGTAGCTGAATCCACCAGGATTCAGACGCCGCCGAGAACGCCGCCGGGCACGTGGCCGCAGAGGAGCTTCGCTCGGTTCGGGCTCTGCGTCGCGGGCGGCTGAACGCTGGCGCGTCCAGCTACGGGGGGCCTCCGCGTAGCTGAATCCGCCAAGGATTCAGAGGCCTCCGGGAACGACCGAGGAAATGAGCCTGCGGAGGAGCTTCGCCCGGTTGGACCCCACCCGCCCTGACCCCTCTTCCTGAACGAGGCCGGGAGCGGTGGCTTCGGGATGGAGTCTCCGGGCCCGGGAGGGTAGACTGCGGTTCTTCGCGTGGGGGAGACGTTGACCCGATGATGAATTCCGACCGTTTCGCTGACCGACATATCGGGCTTACGGGCCTGGACCGGGACCGGGCTTTGCAGGCGCTGGGGGTGGACTCGCTGGAGGCGCTGATGGCCGAGGCCATGCCCTCCGCCATCCGGTCGGACGAGGCCCCGGCGGGCCCGCCCGCCGCCACCGAGGCCGAGGCCCTGGCCGAACTCCGGCTGATGGCCTCCCGCAACCGCGTCCGCCACGCCTACCTGGGGCAGGGCTTCCACGCCTGCCACACGCCGTCGGTCATCCTCCGCAATGTGCTGGAGAACCCGGCCTGGTACACGCCCTACACGCCCTACCAGCCCGAGATCTCCCAGGGCCGGCTGGAGGCGCTGCTCGCCTTCCAGACCCTGGCCATGGCCCTGACCGGCCTCGACCTGGCCAATGCCTCGCTGCTCGATGAGGCCACCGCCTGCGCCGAGGCCATGGGGCTGGCCTTCCGGGCCCGGGGCCGGAAGGACGGACGCACGGTGTTCTTCGTGGACGAGAACGTGCATCCCCAGAACCTGGCCGTGGTCACCACCCGGGCCCGGCCGCTGGGGATCACGGTGGAGTCCGGGCCCCTGGCCGACTGCGACTTCGGCCGGGTGTTCGGGGTGCTGGTGCAATACCCGGGGACGGACGGGGCCGTGCCCGATCTGGCGGCCATCGCCCCGGCGGCCCGGGCGGCGGCCGCGCTGGTGGTGGCGGCCTGCGATCCCCTGGCCCTGTGCCTGCTCCGCCCGCCCGGGGAGCTGGGGGCGGACGTGGCCGTGGGCTCCCTGCAGCGCTTCGGGATGCCCATGGGCTTCGGCGGCCCCCACGCCGCGTTCTTCGCCACCCGGGCCGCCTGGCAGCGGCTGATCCCCGGCCGCATCGTCGGGGTGTCGCGCGACGCCGAGGGCCGGCCCGCCTACCGCCTCTCGCTCCAGACCCGCGAGCAGCACATCCGCCGCGACAAGGCCACCAGCAACATCTGCACCGCCCAGGCCCTGCCCGCGAACGTGGCCGCCTTCTACGCCGTCTGGCATGGGCCCGACGGTCTCCGCGCCATCGCCCGCCGGGTGGCGGGGCAGACCTGGCGGCTGGGCCGGGCCCTGCGCGAGGCCGGGCACCGGCTGGCGCACGAGCGCGTGTTCGACACCCTGCGCGTGGCCTGCGGCCCCTGCGACCCCGCGGAGGTCCGGTCCGCCGCCGAGGCCCGCGGGATCCTGCTCCGGTCCTATGCGGACGGAAGCCTGGGGATCGCCCTTGACGAGACGGTGACCGAAGGCGATCTGGCCGAGCTGTGCGCCTGCTTCGGCACCGACACTGCGCACCTGCCCGACGACGACGCCATCGGCCTGCCCGCCTCCGCCTGCCGCGAGCGGATCCCCCTCGACGCCCCCGTGTTCCACGAGCACCGGTCCGAGTCGGCCATGATGCGATTCCTCCACCGCCTGGCCGCCCGCGACATCGGCCTCACCCGGAGCATGATCCCCCTCGGATCCTGCACCATGAAGCTCAACGCGGCGGCCGAGATGCTGCCCATCACCTGGCCGGAATGGGCGGGGATGCATCCGTTCGCGCCGGCCGCCGACACCGAAGGCTACGCCGAGCTGGCGCGGCAGCTCGCGGACGGGCTGGCCCGGCTGACCGGGTTCGCGGCCACCTCGCTCCAGCCCAACGCGGGCTCCCAGGGCGAGTACACGGGCCTGCTGGCCATCCGCCGCTACCACGAGAGCCGCGGCGAAGGCCACCGCGACATCTGCCTGATCCCCGCGTCGGCCCACGGCACCAACCCGGCCAGCGCCATCATGGCCGGCCTGCGGGTGGTGGGGGTGACGTGCGACGCCGACGGCAACGTGGATCTCGACCACCTCCGGACCCAGGCCGGGAAGCACGCCGACCGGCTGGCCGCGCTCATGATCACCTATCCCTCGACCCACGGGGTGTTCGAGGCCGGGGTGCGGGAGATCTCCCAGGAGGTCCACCGGCATGGCGGACAGGTCTATCTGGACGGGGCGAACCTCAACGCGCTGGTGGGCTGGGCTAAGCCGGCCGATCTGGGCGCGGACGTCTGCCATATCAATCTCCACAAGACCTTCTGCATCCCTCACGGCGGGGGCGGGCCCGGCATGGGACCGATCTGCGTGGCCGGTCATCTGGCCCCGTTCCTGCCCGGCGATCCGGCGGACCCGGAGGGCGGCGCGGTGTCGGCCACCGCTCTGGGCAGCGGGTGCATTCTGCCCATCTCCTGGATGTACATCCGCATGATGGGCGGGGCGGGCCTGCGCGAGGCCACCGCCTGCGCCATCCTCGCCGCCAACTACCTGGCCCACCGCCTGCACCCGCACTTCCCGGTGGTGTACCGGGGGGCGAAGGGGAGGGTGGCCCACGAGTGCATCATCGATCTGCGCCCGTACCGGAAGTCGGCGGGGATCGAGCCCGACGACGTGGCCAAGCGGCTGATGGACTTCGGATTCCACGCCCCCACCATGTCGTGGCCGGTGGCGGGGACGCTGATGGTCGAGCCCACCGAGAGCGAGAACCTGGCCGAGCTCGACCGGTTCGCCGACGCCATGGCCGCCATCCGCGAGGAGATCCGGGCCATCGAGAACGGGACCGCGGACCGGAAGGACAATCCGCTCCGGCGGGCCCCTCACACCGCGCCCGCCGTGGTCGCCGACGCCTGGGACCGCCCCTATGCCCGCGAGCAGGCCGCCTTCCCCGCGCCCTGGGTCCGCGAGGACAAGTACTGGCCCCCGGTGGCCCGGGTGGACAGCGTCTACGGCGACCGCAACCTCGTCTGCGCCTGCGGCGCCGTGGCCGACTACGAGACGGCGGCGCGCTAGGCCGGGCAGGAAACGGTTGATGCCGACGGCGGGGCGTACTACCCTGTCCGGCCCTTGTGATTCCGCCGGCCGCATCGGGCGTCCGGCCCCATGGAGGTTCCCTTGCGCTGGTCCCAGGCTCTGATCCCCACCTTGAAGGAGGTCCCGCAGGACGCGGAGATCCCCAGCCACCGCCTGCTGCTGCGGGCGGGCATGATCCGCAAGGTGGCGGCCGGGCTCTACACCTTCCTGCCCCTGGGCCGCCGGGCCCTGCTCAAGGTCGAGCGCATCGTCCGCGAGGAGATGGACCGCGCCGGGGCCCTGGAAATTCTCATGCCCGCCCTCCAGCCCGTCCACCTCTGGCACGAGTCCGGACGCTACGAGGCCATGCGCGAGGTGATGTTCGGGTTCAAGGACCGCCGGGGCGGCGACCTCGTGCTGGGCCCCACCCACGAGGAGGTGGTGACCACCCTCGCCGCCGGCGAGATCCGCTCCTACCGCGACCTGCCCCGGAACCTCTACCAGATCCAGACCAAGTTCCGGGACGAGATCCGGCCCCGGTTCGGGCTCATGCGCTCGCGCGAGTTCATCATGAAGGACGCCTACAGCTTCGACGCCGACGACGAGGGGGCCAAGGCCAGCTACGAGGCCATGTACGAGGCGTACCGGCGGATCTTCCGGCGCTGCGGGCTCGACACCCGGGCCGTGGAGGCGGACTCGGGGGCCATGGGCGGCTCGTCCTCCCACGAGTTCATGGTCCTGGCCGACGCGGGCGAGGACGGGCTGGTGGAATGCGCGGCCTGCGGCTACGCGGCCAACCTCGAGGCGGCCCGGAGCCGCCCCGCCGCCGCGCCCGCGTTCGAGGGGGCCGACGCCGCCCCGGAGGAGGTGCCCACCCCGGGCGCCCGCACCATCGAGGAGGTGTCGGCCTTCCTCCAGGCGCCGCCCGCGCAGTTCGTGAAGTCTCTGGTCCACGTGACGGCCGACGGGCCGGTGCTGGTGCTGGCCGCCGGCGACCGCGACGTCCACGACGTGAAGCTGGGCCATGCGCTGGGCGCCGATGCCCGGCTGGCCGACGACGACACGGTGTGCGAGGTGGCCGGGGTGTCGGCGGGGTTCGTGGGCCCGGTGGGGCTGGCCCGGCCGACGCGCATCGTGGCCGACGAGAAGCTGCGGGGCGGCCGGGGGCTGATTACCGGGGCCAACCGCGAGGACGCCCACCTGCGCAACCTCGACCTCGCCCGCGACGTGCCGGACCTGGAGTTCGCCGATCTTACGGCGGCCCGCACCGGCGATCACTGCCCCGAATGCGGCGAGGCGCTGACCGAGCGTCGGGGCATCGAGGTGGGCCACGTGTTCCGGCTGGGCACCAAGTACAGCGAGGCGCTGGGGGCGACCTTCCTCGACGCCGAGGGCCAGACCCGGCCCGCCATCATGGGCTGCTACGGCATCGGGGTCACCCGCACCCTCCAGGCCGTGGTCGAGCAGAGCCACGACAAGGACGGCATCCTGTGGCCGGTGTCGGTGGCCCCCTACGAGGTGAGCGTGCTCGTCCTCAACCGGGCCCATGACCCCAGCCGGGAGACGGCCGAGGCCATCGTGGCCGGGCTGGAGGCGGCGGGGGTGGAGGTGCTCTACGACGACCGCGACGACCGGCCGGGCTCGAAGTTCAAGGACGCGGACCTGGTCGGGATCCCGGTGCGGATCGCGGTGGGCGAGCGGTCGCTGGCCGCCGGCGAGGTCGAGCTGAAGCTCCGCCGGGGCGGCGAGGTGACGCGGGTGCCGGTGGAGCGGGCGGTGGCGGCGGTGGGCGAGCAACTCGAGGCCCTGCGGGCCGAGCTGACCTAGAGGAACCCGGCGGGAACCAGGGAGACGAACGGATATGGCCAGGAAGTACGAGGTGAAAGGCACGCGCGAGTATCTGTACTGGGGCATCGGCCTGCTGATGTTCAGCCTGTGGTGCGTGCGCGACGGGTGGTTCACCACCCAGAGCAAGATCGACGAGAAGTACCGGGAGGCGGCAATGGAGGCCGAGCAGCAGGTGCCCCATGTGCCGGAGGACCGTGAGGAGGAGCGCCAGGTCCAGGTGGCCGAGCTGACGGAAACCCTGGCCCAGCGCGAGATCCGGAAGTTCGTGGTCTTCAACCAGATCACCGGGGTGATCACCGCGATCCTCGGGGCGGGCTGTCTGGTGGTCCACAAGGTGGTGAAATAGCGTTGACGCCTCCTCCGGGGGCGATAGGATAAGAGTCTACGATAACGAATGTTCTGAATCGCCGGCTTGTCCGGCCAACCCTGAGGCGAATCGTCGTGGCCAAGCAACCTGCCCCCTCCCTGACCAAGCGCGACCTGGTGGTGCGGATCTCCAACGAGACCGGCCTCACCCAGCATCAGACCTTCGACGTGGTCCAGAAGACCCTCGACTGCATCGTCGAAGCCCTGGAGGAGGGACGGAACGTCGAGTTCCGCAACTTCGGGGTGTTCGAGGTCATGGTGCGCAAGTCGCGCATCGGCCGCAATCCGGGCCGGCCCGAGCAGACCGTCACCATCCCCGAGCGCAAGGTGGTGAAGTTCAAGCCGGGCAAGATCATGAAGCAGGTGGTGACCGGCGACTGAGCCGGCCCGCCCCGCCTTCGTACATGCCCCCCTTGCAGCCCCTTCAAGGCATGGCGGACCTCGCCGGTCCGGAGGTGGCGGTCTGGCAGGTGCTGGAGGCCCGCGCCCACGATCTCCTGAAGCGCCACGGGTATGCCGAGGTCCGCACGCCGATCCTCGAGCCCACCGACCTGTTCGCCCGGGGCCTTGGCGACACCACCGATGTCGTCCAGAAGGAGATGTACACGTTCACCGACCGCGGGGGCCGGAGCCTCACCCTGCGCCCGGAGGGCACGGCCAGTGTCATCCGCCACGTGGCCGCCCGCGGCGCCGAAGGCCTATCCGCCCGCCTCTACTACCTGGGGCCCATGTTCCGCAGCGAGCGGCCGCAGGCCGGACGGCGACGGCAGTTCCACCAGGTGGGGCTGGAGCGTCTGGGCGAGCCCGATCCCCTGGCCGACGCCGAGGTGATCGCCCTCCAGGTCG
Organism: PVC group bacterium; assembly: GCA_003566475.1. Classification (GTDB taxonomy): domain Bacteria; phylum Verrucomicrobiota; class Kiritimatiellia; order SS1-B-03-39; family PXDE01; genus PXDE01. The sequence continues at coordinate 6,558 of PXDE01000465.1, forward strand.
ACCTGCTTGCCGACTGGGGACTGGAGGGCACCCGCCTGCTCGTGAACACCCGGGGCACCCCCGAGGACCGGGTTGCGGTGTCGAAGGGACTTCAGGTCGCCCTGCGCCCCCTGGCCGAAGCGCTGTGCGAGGACTGCCGCCGACGCATCGACACCAATCCCCTGCGCGTGCTCGACTGCAAGCGCCCGGCCTGCCAGGAGGCGACCCGCGACGTGCCCTCGCCCGTGTCGTGGATGAGCCCGGAGAGCCGCGTCTACTTCGACACCGTGGTCCGGGCCCTCGGGGCCATGGGCCTGGACGCCGAGCCCACGCCCCGGCTGGTGCGGGGGCTGGACTACTACGTGCACACGGTGTGGGAGATCACCCATCCCGGCCTGGGGGCCCAGGACGCGGTGGCCGGCGGGGGGCGCTACCTGCTGCCGCTGGAGGGCAAGGGCATCCCCGGCGTGGGATTCGCGGTGGGCATGGAGCGGGCGGTGCTGGCCCTGGAGTCGGCCGGCCGCCTGCCCGAACCGCCCCGGCCGCCCCACGTGGTGTTTCTGGCCGGCCTGGGCCAGGCGGCGGGCCTGGCCAACCTGGGGCTGGCCCGCGATCTCCGGCGGAGCGGGCTGACCGTCCTCGCCGGTGATTGCCATCGCAGCTTGAAATCGCAGCTCAAATCGGCGGATAAAGCGTCCGCCGACTGGGCCCTGATCCGCGGCGAGGACGAACTGGCCCGCCGCGAGGTCACCCTGCGCCGCCTGCGGGACGGGTGGCAGACCACCGTGCCCGACGATCCGGACGCGGTGCGCAACGCTTTGGTGGAGACGAACGAATCATGATGCGGACGCATACCTGTGGACAGCTTCGGAAGGCCGACGGCGGCCAGCGCGTGACCCTGTGCGGATGGGTGGACACCGTCCGCGACCATGGCGGCCTGATCTTCATCGATCTGCGCGACCGCTATGGGCGGACCCAGGTGCTGTTCGACCCCCAGGATTCCCAGGCCGCCTGGGACCGGGCCCAGGCCACCCGGCCGGAGTTCGTGATCCGCGTCGAGGGGGTGGTGGAATCGCGCCCGGCCGACATGGTGAACCCCCAGCTCGCCACCGGCGACGTCGAGGTCCGGTGCTCGTCCATCGAGGTGCTCAACCGCAGCCTCACCCCGCCGTTCCCCCTCGAGGACGCCCGGGCCGACAAGGTGAGCGAGGATCTGCGGATGACCTACCGCTACCTGGATCTGCGGCGGCCGCAGATGCAGAAGAACCTGGAGCTGCGGCACCGCCTGTGCCTGGCCACCCGGACCTACATGAGCGGCCAGGGCTTCCTGGAGATCGAGACCCCCATCCTCACCAAGAGCACGCCCGAGGGGGCCCGCGACTACCTGGTGCCCAGCCGGGTGAGCCCGGGCAAGTTCTTCGCCCTGCCCCAGGCCCCCCAGCAGTACAAGCAGCTTCTCATGATGAGCGGGGTGGACCGCTATTTCCAGATCGCCAAGTGCTTCC
>PXDE01000113.1 GCA_003566475.1 PVC group bacterium
ATGGCGTCGAGGCCGGCGAGGAAGGGCAGAAGGAGGCCGGTCCAGCCGGTGACCATGCCCAGGGTGATGCGGTCGTGGGGCCCGGGGTCGGGGAAGGCCATCCAGCAGGCCTCGAAGAGCCAGCGGGCCAGGGCGGCGTCCTCGGGCCGGGCGGCGGCGCAGCGCAGGGCCACGTGCAGCAGCAGCTCCGGACTCGGAGCGAACACGGCGGCGGAGTCGTTGAAGTTGACGGCCCGCGGCCGGGGGTGCCCGCCCCAGGGGCCGCCCAGCGGCTTCCGGTGGAGCCACGAGGCGGCGTGCCAGCGCATGCCGCGCCCGTAGCGGGCGGGGTCCAGCCCGGCCACCAGGGCCGGATCCCGCCGGGCCATGGCCTCGTAGGCGAGCATCAGGCCGAACATCGCGTAATGGCTGTACTGGAGCGATTCGCCGTAGGAGCCGTCGTCCTGGAAGCCCTCGGCGCAGAGCGTCCACACCTCGGCGCAGCGGGCGAGGGCGGCCCGGTCGTCGAGCAGGGCCGCCGGCAGGGCGGCCCCGGCCAGCAGGATGCACCGCCAGTTGGAGTAGTGGCGCTTGCGGTCGATCCAGCGTCGGCACATGGGGATGGCCCGGTCGCGCAGGACCGTCCGCAGCTCGTCGCGTTCCCCGTCGGTGAACAGGTCGGCGGCCAGGTCGAGGGCCAGGGTCAGGGCCCAGGACAGGTGGGCCGTCTCGAGGTGGCCGGTCTTCGCCTCGCCGCCATGGTCGCGGAACCAGGGGCCCACCCAGTCGTCCTCGGCGCGTCGGGCGAGATCCAGGACCACCCCGCGCAGCCAGGCGTCGGCGGCCGCATCGGGGTTCAGGGCATGCCGCATGGCCGCGTCGAAGACGTACTCGGCCGCGCAATGCCACCATTCGGTGGTGGTGCCGGGGACGATCAGCCCCGGCTGGGCGGCCCGTCGGGCCACCCGGCGCTCGAGGGCCCGCCGGTAGTCGGCGGCCGGGCCGGGGGATTTCGAGAGGATGGCCGCGCGCTCGGCCTCGGTCAGAAAGAGCGGCATCAGAAATACCCTCCATTGCGGACGATCTCGGTCGGGCGCAGGCCGCCTTCGACCATGTCCCGGATGTCCCTCTCCTTGGCCAGCACCGCCTCGGCCGAGCGCAGCACCGCCTCGGCCAGGGCCTGGGGGATGGCCACGATGCCGTCGGCATCGCCGAAGATCCAGTCGCCCGGCTCGACCACCACCTCGCCCATCCGCACCGGCTTCTGGTAGTGGTGCATGCGGAAGCGCCCGAGCATGCCGGTCGAGCAGGTGTACCGGTGGAAAATGGGGAAGTCCTGGGGCCGCACCCGGTCGAGGTCGCGCACGCCGTTGACGATGGCCCCCCGGCAGCCCCGCCGCGCCGCCGCCAGCGTCATCATCTCCCCCCACTGGGCCGTCTCGGTGTCGCCGGTGCAGTCCCACACCACCACGCTGTCCTCGCCGATGGCCTCGAGCATCTTCGCCCGCATCTCGAACTCGCCCTCGGTGACCAGGTCCGGCCCGCCCTTGACCGTGAACGCCCGCCCGCACATCCGGTCGTCGCCGCGCAGCGGCCGGTAGTCGCTGGGCAGCGAGCTGGGGCGCTTGAACTCGAAGCGCATCACATCGTTGACCGCCGCCGTGAACAGGGCCAGGAAGCGGACGCGCATCTCGGGGTCGGGAATGGGCATGGCAGGGTCCGGGGGGTGGGGGTTACTTGGCGATCCAGTCCATGGAGTCGAGGTCGAGCTCGCGGACCAGCACCCGGCGGGGCAGCCCGAGCAGCCAGCGGATGGCCTCGGCCACGTCCTCGGCCGTGAGCATCTTCTCGCGCGGCACCGGACGGTCGCCCCAGTAGCCGGTGTCGGTGGCCGAGGGGTTGATATCGGTGACCTTGACCCCCTTTTTCAGCACCTGGTCGGCCAGGCCGGAGGAGAACCCGCGCTGGCCGAACTTGGACGCGCAGTACAGCGGAGCCGCGGGGTTGGTCTGCTTGCCGACCACCGAGACCACGTTGACGATATGCCCGGCCCCGGCCGGCAGCATGTCGCGCAGGGCCTCGCGGGCGCAGAGGAAGCTCCCGCGGACATTAGTGGCGAACATCGCCTCGAGATCGGCCAGGTCGGTCTGCGCGAGGTCGGGCGTGGGGAGGCCGACCCCGGCGTTGTTGATCAGAACCTGGACCGGACCGAAGGCCTCGCGGCAGGCCACGAAAGCCTTGGCCACCGAGGCCTCGTCGGTGACGTCGCAGACGGCGGTGCGCAGGCCCGGCGCCTCGGCGGCCAGGGCGGCCAGCCGGTCGGCGCTCCGGGCCACCGCGAAGACGCGGGCCCCGTCGGCGGCCAGACGGAGGGCGGTGGCGCGGCCGATGCCAGACGACGCGCCGGTGATGAAGATGGTGGTGTCCATAGGGGATGTGGGGTGTGGGTTGTGGGTTGTGGGATGGGAGATGTGGGATGCGGGATGTGGGGTGTGGGATGTGAGATGTGGGGAAACCGAAGATTGACGATTGACGAGGCAAAATTGGCGAAGTGAAGCGGTCGCTTGCCCTTTCGGCACCAATCCCCAGACTTGTCCGACGAAGCGTCTGCGCGAAGTCGGATCCCCAATGCCCCCCACCCGCGCCCGCAGGGCGCCCCCGTGGCCCGGGCATCTTGCCCGGAGCCGAGCGAGGTTCGCTCCCGTTCCGGCCATGAGAAGCGCCTCCGCCAGCCATGGTCGGTTCGGGATCGAGCCGCGCGCTGGCACGGGCTGCCTGCCCGCCCTCCCGTTCGGTCGGGAGCAGGCGGGGAAGCGCCGTGCCACGTCGGGGGCATCCAGGTGGCAATGGGTGGTCCTTGGGGCATGGTGCGCGTTGGCGCCTCGTGGCAGTGAGGGCCGCTGGCCCGGTGGGCCAGCCGGATGAGCATCGAGACACAGGGCGATGCGTGATGCGGGATGCACGTCAGTACCTCGCTGTCTGTGACAGCGAGGGCGAATGCCCGGTGCCTGGCTGGAGGAAGGTCGGGCACCGGATCTCCTTCCGCCCGGGCAGGCGCGGTCCAGGCTCTGTCCGTCCCGCAGGGCGGGAACAGCGGACTACGGGCGTGGCGTCTATTCCCTCTCAAGCGGCTTTTCATTCCTGAAGTGAGCATCGGAGTGGCGCATGGTGCCTCAGAGCGGTTCAAGGGAGCGGATGCCGAGGGAAGCCGCCTCGGCGAAGGCGAGGACGGCCGCGCCGAAGCTGTGGGGGTCGTTGATCCGGTGCGGGCGGACGAGGTAGGCCTCGATGCTTCCGTCGCCCGGGCAGCAGCAGCCGGCGCAGGTGTGGTGCAGGGATCCGTCGAGGCCGACATAGGCCAGGGAGGCGCGGAGGCCTCGCTCCAGCGCCGCCCGGGCCGGTTCCGCCTCGGCCCCGCCCAGCAGGCCCCGGCGCAGGGCCACGGCCAGGCCGTGCAGAATCATCCACGACCCCGAGGTCTCGACGAAGCTGTCGGGCCGGGTCATCTCCTGATGCCACAGCCCCTCGGGCCCGGCCCAGGCCAGGCAGGCCCGCAGGAGGCCGACGAACGCGTCTTGGCCGTCCCCATGTCGGGGATGGTCTGGTGGGAGATCCTCGGCCAGGGCGGCCAGGGCGAGGACGGCCCAGCCGTTGCCGCGGCTCCAGTGGTCCTGGCTCAGGACGCCGGGCCCCTGGAATCCGCGTCCCTGGTGGAGCAGTCCGCCGTCCGGATCGCGCAGCACCTCCACCATGGTCAGGGTCTGGAACACGGCCTCGTCCACGAGATCGGGCCGGTCCAGCGCCAGGCCGGCATGGAGGGCGAAGGGGCTCACCGCCCAGGCGCTGTCGATCCAGATCTTCTCCTGCGCGGGGGTGTCCGGTCTGCACACGATACCGTCGCGGTCGCGGGGGGCGGTGAGAAAGGCCTCGGCCTGGGCGGCTACCAGCTCGCGGGCCTCGGGGGCGAGGCCATGGAAGAGGGCGGCGGCCGAGGCGTTGCCGCCGCACAGGTAGTTGGGGTAATTGCAGCGGAAGCTCACCTCGCCCGCCCAGAAGGGCTGGAGCAGCCCGCGGAGCGCATCCCGGTCGGCCTCGGATCCGTGGAGGAAGGCGGTCCGTTCGAGGCTCTGGAGCAGGAGGATATACGTGTAGCGCTCGCGCTTGAGGCGGCGGAGGCCGATGGAGGCCAGGTGGCGGGCCAGTTTCAGGGAGTCGCAGGGCGAAAGCAGGGCAGGTGAGTCAGATAGGGTGCGCATCTGGCCCATCCTGCCATCCGGTCCGGGGGCGTACAAGGCCGGGGAGCTTCGAAGGGGGAGGGTTCAGGGTTCAGGGAGTGGGCAGTTGTCAGTGGTCAGTCGCCGCCGCTGGCCCGTTGGGCTCAGCCGGATAAGGGGTGAGACACGGGGCGATGTGCGGTGTGGGATGTGCGATGTGGGGAAACCGCAGATTGACGATTGACGAGGTACAATTGACGAAGTGAAGCCGCCGCCAGGCGACGCCCCGTGGCCCGGGCTTCCAGCCCGGAGCCGAGCGAGGTTCGATCCCGATCCGGCCATGAGAAGCGCTTTCGCTGACCATGGTCAGTTCGGGATCTTGCCTCGCACAGGCACGGGCCCTTCGGCGGGCTCAGGACAAGACTGGAAGCGCCGTGCCACGCCCAGGCGCTTCGTTGGGCACGCGACGGGATGTGGAACTCCGCTGGCCAGCCCCCGTGGTGGGTCCACGCTCCGACGTGTCGCGACGTAGCTCCGCGAAGCCGGACGTGGACCTTCCGGGCGCCGAAGGGGCGGCCGCAAGCAAGGGCGGTCCGTCAAGGCGCTTCCGTGCCGCATGCCAGAACCTCGTCCGGCCTGCCCCCGCGTAGCCTTGCGAAGCCGGGCGGGAGCCAAGGCGGTGTCGCACGGGGCGATGAGGCGACGCGGCCTGGAGAGCCGGGACGTTTTGAGGTGAACGCCGGGCCTGGGATGACCCATGCCACCGCAGTCCATGGACGGAGGCCCGTCGGCCGGGCGCCCGCCAGGATCGGATCATGGCCCAACCTCGCTCGCGGCTTATCCCGCCACAGGCGCATTCGCGTCAACCTAAGGCGGAACCGGTTCAAACACACCATGTTATGATCCGGATTCCCCGGTCACGTTTCAGTCGTTTCATGCGGATTCCGGAGCCTCTGCCGAACCCCAACGGGGTTCCATCCGCCAGCCCAGGGTTGCGGCCTTGCCGCTACCCTGGGTTCATCCCCCCCCAACGTCCAACCCCAACGGGGTTGCGTCCATCTCGCTCAGGGCGTTGGATGGGTCGGACGCAACCCTTTCAGGGTAGGGATGTCCTCGGACCCTGGCACCCAGGGTAGCTCGTTCCTCGCAACCCTGGGCTGGGGCTACGAAGCCCCTTCGGGGCATCCGGATGCGCAGTCGGCAGCTTTCGCGTCCGCTTAGGTTGACGCGAATGCGCCACAGGCGGGATCCGCCCTCCCGGCCCGCTGCACGAGCCTCGCTACGGCTTGGTCCGACGCGTCCGATGGGCCTGCCGCGGCGAAGCGTCTTCGCGAAGCCGGGTCCGAGACCCGCACCTTCCGGGCGCGGGGCAACGGCTCGATCACCCCGAATCCGCAGCACGGCCGCACAAGGAACCAGGCCAGGCACGCGGCCCCAGATCAGGATCAGCCACCTGGACCCAGCCCGTTGGACCGGGCTAAGCGAACGCGACCCTTCGGGCCGCCGCAACTCCGATTGGCCAGGCGGGGCGAGGGGGGGTAGGGTCGGACATCCAATGTAACGCATGCGGGCCCCGTCGAGCGGCCCGGAGGAGTCGAGATCCATGCCCATGCTCCGAACAAACACCCTGCTTTCCCCCGCACGCCTGTCCATTCTGGCCTGCGCCGCGGTGCTGGGCCTGGCCCGGCCCGTCGCCGCCGAGGCCCCCGAGCGGCCGTTCGTGCTCTGGACCCGCGCCGACATCCAGGCCATGCGCGACCGGCTTGAGCAGGAGCCGTGGTACGCGGAGCTGGCCGAGCGGACCATCGCGGACCCGGATCCGCTGGAGCGGCATCTGCTCGACCTCTGGCGCTACGCGGTTCAGGGACACGAGGAATCCGGAGCCCGCCAGAAGGCGCGGCTGCTCCACGTGGCCCGGTCCGCCGTCCCCCGCGGGGCCGCCCAGTGGCTCACCGTGCTCCGCTACGACCTGCTGCACCCCGAGCTGACCGAGGAGGAGCGCGAGCAGGTCGAATCCTTCTTCCGCACCTACATCGACCACGCGGTGTTCCGGAACTCCCTCTTCGACCCCGAGGTGTTCAACGACGAGCGCAACTACAGCCGATACCACGCGCACTACCACCGCATCGACAACTGGCTGCCCAACATCACCTTCCCCCGCATCCTCAGCGCCAACCTCATGGCCGCCGCCCTGGCCGACGAGGATCTGATCCGCCGGACCTGGCGTCACTACGGCTCCTGGCAGTGGTACCTGGACACCTACCTGACCGACGGCGGATTCTACGGCGAGGAGTTCGGCAAGCAGCACGCCCTGGTGGGGGAGATGCTGGTGTACGCCACCGCCCTGGAGCGCCTGGGGCTGTCCGAGCTGGGGTTCAACTACCGCGGCCGCCACGGGGCCACCCTGCGCGGCCACGTCGAGTCCATGATCTGGCTGGGCCTGCCCCAGGTGGAGCTTCACACCGGCCGGCCCTACATCCCGCGCCTGATCATCGGCGACCTCCGGGGCGGCCCCGGACGTCTCGACGGACTGAACCTGTTCCAGGACGTGCTGGTGCGCGGATACCTGCCCGATGGTCGGGGCGGCACCGGGCGCTGGTCCTCGCCCGGCGCCTGGGGGGGCGAGACACGGGGGCGTCATCCGCAGTGGGACGGCTATACCGGGTTCACCCCCAAGAAGCAGATCCCGCTCTGGTTCGAGATGGCGCACCGGAAATGGCCCGACGCGGGGTTCGACTGGTTCCTGGCCCAGGAGCGGGCGCCCGACGAGGAGGCGTACCGGCCGTCGCTGTACTTCGGCATGGCCCCCGTCGCCCCCGCCGACACCCGCCCGCCGCCGGCGCCGTCGTGGGTGGCCGAGCGCCGGGGACTGGCCCTGCTCCGGGCCGAGGAGAGCCCGGCCTACTGGACTTCGCCCGCCCCGGCGGTGGGCCTCCGGCTGGCCACGCCCTACGCCCACAGCGTCTATGACAACTTCGCGCTCACCGGACTCTACGCCTTCAACCGGCCCATCCTGCTCAACCGCCACATCGGCGGCTACGCCCGCGACTGGTCGCGCAGCGTGCTCTCGCACGCCGGAGTGAAGGTGGACGGGCGCGAGCCCGCGTTCACCGAGGCCACCACCACCCGGTTCAACTTCCAGGACGGGCTCAAGTTCGTGGCCATCCGCTCGCCTGAGGTCTATCCGGACCTCGACACCACGCGGGCGCTCATGCTCACCGACCGCTACCTGCTCGACGTGTTCCGCCTCCGGGCCCTCGGCGACGCTCCGCGCACGTTCCGCTGGGTGGTCCATCCGCTGGGGCTGGCCGAGCTGGGCGATGGCTGGTCCGAGCCCCGCCCGCTCGCCGGCGACCTGGGCGCCTCGGACCGGGACGTGGAGACCGCCACCACCCATCGGCTGCTCCCCGGCCCCCAGGAGATACTCGACAGCTTCGGGACCGCCCGGGTCCGGGCCACCGACGCCGACTGGCATCTTCGGGTGGTCCAGCGCAGCCCGGTGCCCGAGGACCGGCGGCTGCTGCCCCCCGCCTGGTATGCGCGGGAGGTCGGCCTCGACCTGCGCATGGCGGCCGAGCCCGGCACCCGGATCCTCGTCGCCGACACCCCCACCGCCCACCACGACCCCGCCCAGCGTCCCGACCCCGAGGAGAACCCGACCCCGTATGAGACCGGCGGCGTGAGCATCCTGGTCCAGCGCGAGGCCCCGGGTGCCCGGTTCGCCGCCCTCCACGAGCCGTTCGAGGGGGGCGACGGGGAGATTGTCCGGTTCACCGAGATCGGCCGGGGCGACCGCTGGGGGGCCTGGCGGA
>PXDE01000359.1 GCA_003566475.1 PVC group bacterium
AAGGGCGCGGCCGCCCGTGAGCCGTGCCTGGCTCTCGCGCGTGGGGTGTGCCTCGCGTGGGTTCGGGGGGGGCAGCCGCGTTCCGATAAGGGGCTGGTCCCCATGCGATGCAACCGGTAACGTCGGCCCCAAGGATCTGCGCCGCTGCGGACACACGGGGGTCTCGTGGGGATCACCGAACCCAGGATGGGAAGCCATGAAGAGACGATCTGCCGATGTGACCAGGCCGACCGCCCGGACTGCTGCGGTCTCTGCCGCGACGCCACCGTTCAGCGTATTCACGCTCCTCGGCGGCTGGCTGATCCTCAGCGGGTTCGTGGAGGGGATTGCTGGGGCCATGCCTTCCTACACCCCTTTTCTGGGGGCCTTCCTCTGCTTCGGCCTCGCCGGCTTGTTCCTCCGAGTTGCGGCCCTGGAGGAGGCCCAGGCCCTCGGCCCTCGCGAGGCGCGTGCGGCTACGGCCCTCGCCGGGGTCTGGGCGGGCGTCACCCCCCCGGCGCCCGTCTGGTTCGTTCCGGTCACCTGGATCGCCATGCTCGCAGCGTTCATGCTGCTGGCCCTTGTCGCCGTGTGGCCGGGGGTCGCGCGGATCTTCGACTTCCGAAGCTTGCGGGCGGCCGGGGAGGCGCTTTCCCATCCTCTAGCGCTTTTCTACCTGTTCGTTCCGGTGGTGTGGGTTCCCCTCCACCTCATGCGGTGGCACGGCCTTGCCTGGCTTCGTCGGCGTAGCCTGGGCGAGCATGTCCTTGTTCTCAGCGGTCTGGTGTTGGTATTCCTGTTGATGGCATTGGTGTCGCTGGGTTTCTGAATCCCCCGTCACGCCGCCGGGATCCAGTCGCGGCCCAGGTGGTAGCCCCGGCCCTCCAGGTCGGCGGCGATGAGCTCCCGGGCGCCCCGGCTGCCCACGCCGGACACCACGAACGCCTGGCCGGGCGGGGGCAGGCGGTCGGGCGGCCAGACCGGGATGCCCCCCGGGGTTCCGCCCATCTTGCGGGGATCGATGTCGAGGTAGGCGCGGATCCGGACGCCTTCGCCAGCAAGCGAAGCGAACCGGCGCCGGGTGGTCCGGCCCGCGCCCCAGAGCAGGATGTCCGGGTGATGGGGGTTGTGCCGGGCCAGCCAGCGGGCGAGGTAGCCGCACTTGCAGGCGTAGAACGCCTCCGGCGCGTAGCGGGCATCGGTGCGGGTGAGCCGGCCCGGCCGGTCGTTCCAGGTCAGGAGCACCTCGGGCAGCTTGGCCATCCGCACCCCGGCCTCGAGCCAGCGGAGCCACAGCTCGTAGTCCTCGGGGAACGGCCCGTCGCGATAGCCGCCAACACGCTCCGGGAGTTCCCGGCGGAACATCACGCTAGGGTGGGCGACCGGCGCCTCGACGAATCGGTGGAGCAAGATGGCCTCGGGATCGGTCAGCCCGTTCTGCCAGTCCACGAAGGACTGGAACCCCCGGCTGGTGGTGGCGTCGCCCCCATGCCGGACCCGGCACGCCACCAGCCCGAGGTCGGGACCGGCCTCGAGCGCGGCCACCTGGCGGGCCAGCCGTTCGGGATGCGAGACATCGTCGGCGTCCATCCGGGCGATCAGAGAACCCCGGGCCAGGGTCAGACCTTCGTTCAGGGTGGCCACCAGCCCCCGGTGGGGCCAGCGGTGCAGCCGGACCCGGGGATCGGCGCGGGCGACGTCGGCGGTCAGGTTGGCGCCGCCATCGCTGGAACCATCGTCGAGAAGCAGCAGTTCCAGGTCGGTCCAGGTCTGGGCCAGGATCGAATCCACCGCCGCCGCCAGGGTCGCCGCAGCCTGGTGGAACGGGAGCAGGACAGAGACCGAAGGGCCCATGGGCGTCGGCCGGACGCGGGGGTCAGGACACGAACGGGATGGTCATCGGATAAGTGTAGGGCTGCCGGTTTCCGGCCCGGATGGCGGCGGTGATGCAGAACACCAGGTCCAGAATGCCCAGGGCGATGATCAGGAAGACCCCGATGAAGAAAAACACCAGCGGAATGCAGACCACCGCGTAGATGATGAGGCTGATCTGCCAGTTCAGGGCATTCCGGGCGTGCTCCTTGGCCCGGGGGTCCGTCCCGACCAGGTAGAGGATCAGGGGCCCCAGAAAGCCGGTGAGCAGGCCGAGGACATGGGCCATCACCGGCAGGGTGACGTCATCCGAGGCCACCGGGGGCGCGAGGGGGCGGCCCGGCGGCGGTGGCGGCGGGCCGCCTTCGGCACGGAACAGCTCGGTGAGCCGAGCCTCCTGCCAGTCGGCCATGCCCTCGCGCCATACCGGGGTGGCGGGGCCGACCTCGCCGGTCTGGACCTTCCGCGCCATCTCCTCGGCGTCGACCGGACCGACCGAGGCGCCCTGACTGACGTAGTACCACATGGCGATGCTCCGTGAGTTCAACAGATGGGGCGTTTATAGGCTCTCCGGCACCGTCCACAAAGACAAAACCCGCCTCCTGAAGCCGCCGGCACCAGCCGGTGGACGCCCGGGGGAACGACGCGCAAGGAAGCTGGAACCGGGGAACACCTGAGCGTCCCGCCCGCGCTTCCCCCTGCCGACGCTTCCCCATGCCCTCGCGGGACATCGAGGCACGGCTCGGGGTCCATGTGGCTCGCTACGCCTTCATGGCAAGGCCCTGTCATCATCCAGGTTCCCCCGGTATCCACCGGCGTTTGCGAACCGACCCCCCATCCCCCTACCGGCGCGGCGTCAGCACTTAGATTTTAGGACCGACCCATTCCCTCCCTGGTTTGTCGGAGGCCCTTAGGGAACCCAGGTCCAGCCCAAGCGGACGGCACCCGGTTTCGGACCCGGCACGCCATCCGAACCCCCAGCCAGCACCCGGCCCGCGTTTGGCCTTAGAAGCCGAAAACGAGCCAAAAAAAATCGTCGCTAAGCGGTGTTTCGCACCTCGAACCCTACTTCACTTCCTTGGTAGCCAGAAACTTAGCGAGGGCAGCCCCCGTCCCCAATGGTTTGGAGTGCGGAACTTTGAGTTCCGCTTTGACGGGCCGACGGTGGAGGGGGGTGCGACGCGTGGTTCGCAGCCTCCACGCTCGAAAGCGGGAGTCAGACTCCCGCACTCCAAACGGGCTGTCGCCCGGCTCTGCCGGGCCGATCTGCGCCATCCGGGTGTATCCCCTCCGCCGGAGGGGTGGCCGAAGGCCTGGGTGGGTTGGGTGTGCATTCGTGGTTCCACTAGGCTGCTTGGCGGGAGTGGTTGGCCCCGCCGCTCATCTCCGAATATGCCATATCGAACGCCGGTGTCGAGCCCCCGACGGTTCCCCGCACCATCCCGTACAGCCCTGTTTTCGGCCCCGAAGATCGAGCCATCGGACTCCACAGACCCTCCAAAGATCCGCCGAAACCGTAGCCCCTGAGCAAGAGGACATGGTCTACTCTCCGCCCCCCGTCAGCGTGAGCGGAGGGCTTCAAGGATGGTGGTGTGGGCGCGGGGGACAGCGGCCACGATGCCTCGGGTGGATTCCAGATGGCGGCCCTCTCCGAAGTCGAGCGACCATCCTTCCTGGTCGGTGACCATGGCTCCGGCCTCGGCTACGAGGAGTGCTCCGGCAGCGTGCTCCAGAATCGTCTCGCGGGGAGAATCGTCGGTGGCCAGACGCAGGTAGGCATGGGTGTCGCCGCAGGCCAGCACGGCGTATGGAGTAAGGCCGTCCACCAGCCTTGGAGGGTCCAGGATTCCCAGGCTCCTGGCGATCTCAACCGTACCTGGACACGCGGGGTTGCCCGAGCGGGCAGGCCCGCAAATACGGGTGCGGCTATGGTGCGGAGGCGCCATGGCGACTTTCAGCACCTGGGGTTGCGGGCCGTTCGGGTCGTTACCCCATGGCGCTGCGGGCCACATCCGGGCGCCGCAGCCTACGGCGGCATGGAACAGGCAGCCTTCGGATCCGAACCGCCCTATCCTCGTGAACGGAGCGAGAGCCGGGAACGGGAGGTTGGGGCACGCAAGATAAGCCTCCGTGACCCTCCCCGCTTCGATCCGGGCCAAGGACACGGCGTACGGCCCACCGCGCAGAAAACTTTCGGTGTCGTCCAGGGTGTTCAAAACCCAGAACTTCCCGGTGCGGCCACCCGGCCCCGATCCGAGGGCGACCAGGCGCCTCGCTTCGGTGGCATCGATGCCGGGGTGAGATCGGGCGAGCAGGCGGACAACGGCCGCGGTGAATTCGCCATCGGTTTGGAGAAGTTCCTCCGGTTCCGACCCGACAAATGGTGGCGTACAGCCCTGGTTCTCCAGGCACCTGAAGAGAAGCGCCTGGACCGCGACTCTCGTGACCTCGACCCGCCTTCGTACATCTATGGCGCCTGTCAGGTCGGGCAGGCGGGCGGCCATCGGATAGATCGATGCGACGCCACGGAATGCGGAAAGCCGGTATCCCGTTCCGAGCGGAAGGTTAAGCGGGTGGTGCATCATGGGGGGGTGGGCTTTGACGGGGCCCTCACGCTAGCATCCGCAGGGCGGAAGGCCAGTCTGAAAGGGGGGCCGACGTCCTGGATTCGGCTGGCTGGAAGGCCCTCCCGCGCGGGCCTTGTCCGGTGCGGGCCCGGGCAAGGCTCCCCGGCCGCCCGGTGGCCGCGTCGAAGCCGGTCGGGCCATGGAGGCGGCCGAGGGTGCCGTCGTGCGGGCGGCCGACGCAGGACTGGGTTTCAGCCGAACACCAACGCTGGGAGGCCGGCTGCAAGCCGGACCTACGACGGGCGCAGTCCCGGGGCGGCCAGGCTGGACGCGATTCTCGATTTTGAGAAATCCCCGGCGGCCAACCGCCAGGGGACAGGTTTTCTGGCGAAGATATTGACAGTCCCCGCGCTGTTTAGGGACAGGTCTCCTGCCCGGGAAGGGGACAGACCCCGATGGGCTTGGGGACAGGTCTTCTGCGGTAGGGACAGGTCTCCTGCCAAGGATGGGGACAGGCCCTGCCGCCCTCCGCCGGGCCAGGCGGGTGTCCAAGGTCTGGACGGATTCGTCCAAGGCCTGGACGGGGGGCGGGTCCGGCCTTGCCGGGGGGCGGGGCTCCCGGTAGGGTGCCCGGTTTCGCGCCACCCCGGCCGGAGGAACGTTGATGAACCGCGAACTGCTCGATCTGCTTGTCCGCAACGCCCGCCAGTCCGATCAGGACCTGGCCGACCAGCTCGGCCTCAGCGCCGAGGCGGTCGCCGGCCAGATCGCCGAGCTGGAGGCCGCCGGCGTGGTGCGCGGCTACCATGCCATCGTCAACGAGGACAAGGTCGAGGATCCCCAGGTGACGGCGGTGATCGAGGTGCAGGTCGTCCCCGAGCGCGAGGGCGGGTTCAACCGCCTCGCCCTGCGGATCAGCCGGTTTCCGGAGGCGCGGTCGGTGTACCTCATGAGCGGGGCCATGGACCTCCTGGTGTTCGTGGAGGGGCGCGACCTCCGCGAGATCTCCTCGTTTGTGAGCGAGAAGCTGGCCCCCATGGAGGGGGTGTCGGGCACCCGGACCCATTTTCTGATGAAGACCTACAAGCACCGCGGGGTGCTCATGGACCACGAAGATGAGTTCGAGAAGCTCAAAGTCACCCCGTGAGCGGATCTCCCGGGTGGTGCGGGACATCCCGCGCTCGGGGATCCGGGACTTCTTCGACATCGTCAGCCAGCGCCACGACATCATCAGCCTGGGCGTGGGCGAGCCGGACTTCGACACCCCGTGGCACGTCCGGGAGGCCACTATCTACGCGCTGGAGAAGGGGGTCACCAGCTACACCTCCAACCGGGGGCTGCCCAAGCTGCGCCAGGCCCTGGCCCGCTACGTGGAGGCCCAGTTCGGGGTGGCCTACGATCCAGACCTGGAGATGCTGGTGACGGTGGGGGTGAGCGAGGCGCTGGATCTGGCCGTGCGGGCGGTGATCAACCCCGGCGACGAGGTGCTCTACCATTCGCCCTGCTACGTGTCGTACGCGCCGGTGATCCTTTTCGCGGGCGGGGTGCCGGTGGCGGTGGAGACCCGGGCCGAGGACGGGTTCCGGCTCACCCGGGAGGCCCTGGAACGGAAGGTGACCCCCCGGACCCGCCTGCTCATGCTCAATTTCCCCAACAACCCGACCGGGGCCACCCTGACGCCGGACGATGTCCGGGAACTGGCCGCGTTCGCGGAGGCGCACGACCTGGTGGTGGTCACGGACGAGATCTACGCCGAACTCACGTACGAAGGCCGGCATGTCAGCATCGCCGCCGAGCCGGGGATGAAGGAGCGGACCATCTTCCTGCACGGGTTCTCCAAGGCCTGGGCCATGACCGGGTTCCGGCTGGGCTACGCCTGCGCGCCGCCGGACCTGACCGAAGCCATGATGAAGATCCACCAGTACGTCATGCTGTGCGCCCCCATCCTGAGCCAGGAGGCGGCTCTCGAGGCGCTGCGGGATCCCGAGCGCGACATCGGCCCCATGCGCGACGAATACCGGCGGCGCCGGAACTACTTCGTGAAGGCCCTGAACGATGCGGGGGTGCCCTGCCATCGGCCGGGCGGCGCGTTCTACCTGTTTCCCGAGATCCGGTCGCTGGGCCTGTCGTCCAAGGACTTCGCCCTGCGGCTGCTGGAGGAGGAGAGCGTGGCGGCGGTTCCGGGGACGGCGTTCGGGCCGGAGGGGGAGGGGTTCCTGCGGTGCGCCTACGCCACGGGGTTCGCCGAGATCCGCGAGGCGGCGGGACGCATCGCCCGGTTCGCGGACCGCCTTCGCCGCACCTAAACTTGCCCACAGCCCCGGACCGCTTGTCACGGGTTTTCCACAAGGTTGTCCACAGGGGCGGCTTCTGAGACAACCTCCTGCGAGAAAGATCCTTACGCGGAAACCCTCGGGAAAGCCCCGGGGTTGTTCACAGGCCGGCGGAAGCCCTTGGCATGGCAGGGTTTGCGTCGGAAGCCCGTCTTCTGTGGGCATGGCCACCCCATCCGGACGCGGTGCCCCGGGCCCTGCCGGCCAGCGGGGAGACCTAGATGCCGCCGTCGTTCTGAGGCGGATCCTTCAGGGTGGACTCAAGGGCCTCGACAAGCCGGTCGAGGCTGTCGCGGATCACCTGGATCTCCTCGTGGATGGTCTCGACCGATACCAGGGTCCGGGCCCGGAAGGACTCGAGGCGCCTTCGTCGCTGTTTCATCTCCAGGAGGCTCTTGGCCAGAACGGAGATCCGCCGATGCGCCGCGTTCAGCGCCTCCTGGAGCACCTCGGCCGGGGGCAGGCCGGACACGGCGGACGCGGCCAGCGGAGCCCGAGCCGACCGACGCGGCGGCGGGGCCGCCACGGCGGCGGATGCCGGCGGCGCGGCGCTCTCCAGATGCTCGGAGCCGACCCGCACCTCGTCGTCGCCATCCTCGGCCGGGGCCGTCTCCGGACCGGTCGGCTCAAGCTCCGGGGCCTCGGCCTTCGCCGGCTCCTCCTTCGCGGGGGCCTCTACGGAAGCCGCCTCCTGGAGGTCGGTCGGCGGGGGCGACGAGGCATCGGGCCGGGAGGCGGGGGCTTCGCCGTCGTCCTCCCGCTCCTGCAATTCGGGCGGTTCCGGCTGGCGGGCGGTGGCGTCCGGGGGCGGCCCCTTTGGGGTCGGCTCGCCATCCGGGCTGGGGGGGTGGCTCCGCAGCTTGGCCAGCTCATCGTACTCCCGGGCCGCCGTCTCCTTGTCGGGGACGGTGATCAGCTTCCGGCAGTCGGGACAGTTCACGTCCAGTCCGATGGCCCGCTGGTCGATCACCAGGCTCTTGCCGCAGAAGCGGCAGCGGAAGAGGACGTCGTTCTCGCCGATCTTGGGGGCGTTGGAGGTGGTGGCCATGGTTCAGTTGTAGCGGTTGGGGGCGGCGGGAATCGCGGCGCCGATTCTCGCATCGGCGTCCTGAGACGTCTCGTGGGCGGGGGAGGAGGCCGAACCTGCGGGCTGCCGTCTCAGGTGCAGATTCTGCAGATAGGGCTCCAGCCAGGACACGAGCGGGTGCCCCCGAGGCCGGAACCGATACCGCGGC
>PXDE01000049.1 GCA_003566475.1 PVC group bacterium
GGGCCGAAATAGCTCCGCCAGACCGCGAGCGCGGGGACCACGGTCATGACATGGGCGTCATCGGGAATGTGTTCGGTCATCCAGGCCTGGAAGTCGCGGGCGTCGTGCCACTGGTCGCGGGCGGTCCGGGGGGCCGGCCCGCTGCGCAGGCAGGCCGCGACCACGAACCCGGCCAGGCCGAGGGCGGCCAGGGCGGTGACCAGGCGAGGGAGCGTGCGGCCACGCCGGGAGGCCCGGACCGCCAGCCCGTCTCCGAACGAGGCCAGGGCGACGGCCCATGCGGCCCCGTAGAAGAGGATAAAGATGATGCTGTACCGCGAGACCACCTTGTCGTAGCAGGCATAGAACGCCAGAAAGGCCGCGGTGCCGGTGAGGAGTGGAAGCAGCCGCCGGAAACGTCCGGTGGCCGCCGCGCCGAGCACGGCCAGGCCGCCGAGGACATGGACCCAGTCCGGGAACATGGTCCGGAGCAGCCGCAGCAGGGGGGGGAGGAGCAGGGGAATGTTCACCGGATGCCAGCCCTTGCGGATCTCGCCGCCTTCCTGGAGCGGGCGCTCCTGAAGCATCAGGCGGTCGCCCTGGGGAAGCGAGAGCAGGCGGCGGCCTTCGAAGAGGTTCTGGCCCAGCAGCAGCCCCACGAACACTCCGACGCCGCAGCCCAGCACGAGACCGAGACGGAACCGCCGGGACCACGGCCCGAGGCCCGGGGCGGCCAGGAACACCATGCCCACCGGGAAGACAAAGAAGAATCCGGACAGGCGCGACCATCCGCTGGCCCCGGTCAGCAGGCCGGCGGCCAGCGCCCACCCGACGGCCCGGCGCGGGTGGCGGGCCGCCGCGTACGCCGCCGCCAGCGCGGCGAAGCCCAGGGTGTGCGAGAGGGTGTCGCGGTAGGGCAGGACGAGTCGCCAGATCAGGAAGGCCGGACGGGCGAAGCCGAGGAGCACGGCCAGGGTCAGGAGGAGGGCCAGCCGCCCGGCCCGGCCGTCCCCGGCACCCCGCCGGGCCGCGTGGGCCAGCCCCATCAGGAGGAACGGAAGCAGCAGGGCGTTGCCTATGAAGGGAACCCGGTCCCCCAGTTGTCGCAGGCCCATCAGGTAGACCGCGAACCCGCCCTCCAGGAGGCGGACGTGACCGGCCTCCCGGGCGGGGACGCCCTGGCGCCGGAGCTGCCAGGCTTGCAGGTTGCCTCGCAGGTAGCTGCGTTCCAGCCGGACGCTCTGCATCAGGTTGACCGTGGGATCCCCATGCAGGAACAGCCGGTGATGGCCGTAGCTGGTCCAGAGGAGGACCGCGAACAGGGCCAGCCATCCCAGGCGAACCCAGGTCGGGTCGCGGGCGGGGGACGCGTCCGGGGGGGGCGTCATGGAAGGGGCCGAACGGGCACTCTCAGGCCCCCGCCTCCGGCGACGGCGGCGCCGCGCCCGGATCGCTGGAATCGCTCACGATCCGGATGGGAAACGGGGCCGTGGCCTCTCCGGTGTAGAGGGTGCGATGAGGGAAGGGAATCTCGATGCCTTCCCGGTCGAAGGCCTCCTTGATCTCCACCAGAAGAGAGTTGCGCAGGGCGAGGACGTCGGTCTTGGAGACCCATACCCCCAGTTTCATCTCCAGGGCCGAATCGCCGAAGCCGTCGAAGATGATGATGGGAACGGGCTCGTCGAGGCACCAGGGGTTGCGGTCGGCCACCTCGAGCAGGAGCTGCATGACCTGGCGGAGATCCTCCTTGTAGGCCACCCCGATGGACAGGTCGATGCGGCGGATGGGGAAATGGGTGACGTTGACCACCGGCGTCTTGATGAGCGTCTCGTTGGGGATCCGGATGTACCGGTTGTCGAAGGGGCGAAGCTTGACCGACAGCAGGTCGATCGACTCGACCAGGCCGGTGTGCTCGCCCACGGTGATGAGATCCCCGACCTGGAAGGGCTCCTCGCCGATCAGGAACAGCCCGCTGATGAGGTTGGAGAGGCTGGTCTGGGCCGAGAACCCGATGGCCACGGCGGCGATCCCCGCCGCGCCCAGCACGGTGGCGAGCTGGAACCCGAGCTGGTTGAGGATGGTGATCAGGATCAGCAGATAGCCCGCGTAGAGCACGCCCTTCTCGATGATGAGCAGCCCCTGGCGGGTGAGGCGCTTGGCGAAGATGCGGGTGACCAGACGGGCCAGGCCCCGGACGAAGACCAGGCCGAGCACCGCGATCACCACCACCTGGAGGCCGGTGACCAACCGGCTCAGGTCGATCCGTTCGATGAGATCCAGCCAGCGGTTCATGGGCCCAGAATGTCGAGGGCGCGGGCGGCCTCGTAGGTACGGGTGATGAGTCGGGACGGACGGGGGGCGCGGGGCTCCCGGAGCACGGGCCCCGGACCATCGGGCACCGGAATGCGGGTTCCGTAGGCGAGTCGCGTGGTCGCGTCCGGCCCGCGGTACACGATGCCCAGATTGGAGGTCCAGATCCGGGTCTCGCCCTGGAACAGGCTCAGCGGCCCGGGGTCGAGACAGAGCCGCTCCAGCACCAGCGTCTGCTCGGACGCGTTGCGCAGGCGCACCGGAAAGCCCGCCCGGGTGGGCTCGGCGGGCAGATCCTCGTGACGGCTGCGGGCGGGGATGCGGAGGGCGTAGGCCAGCCGCCCCTGGTTGGGCGGCCCGAACCAGGTGTTGGAGAGCTGGATGGTGGGTTCCGAGGCCAGCGCCTTGCCGTCGGTGGGGGTCACCACCTCCAGCCAGAGCGGCATGCTGATGTAGAACAGCAGGTCCCGGCGGGGCAGGATCACATAGGGCGTCTCCAGCCGGACCACCACCGGGCGATCGGGCAGGGCGGGGCGGAACTCAAGCTCGAATTCCTCCTCATCGGCGGCGGCCCGGGTGGCCGATGGCTGGGGACGGTCGGGGCGGCGCGACTCGCCCCGGCGGCGGAACGAGAACTGCCAGGAGGCGGAGCGGCGCTCGATGGCATAGGTGAGCTCGCCGACATCGCCTTCGCGGCGCTGGCCCGGCTCGAATCGGAGGCGCGTCCACCATGCTTCCATAGCCGGAAGGGTGGCAAGGGGCGGGGGCGCGGTCAAGGCTTGCGACTTCCCTTCGCCCGCCGGGGGTGTAGGATCGGTGGCGGCCATGAGCTACTACGCGCGATTCATCTTCTTCACCTGGCTGACCACCGCCATCCTGATGGCCACGGTGGGGTTCGTCCAGTTCCGGGATCAGAAGGACCGGGAGCTGGCCCGCCTGACGGCGAAGGCGGATCTCCTCGCGGAGTCCTTCCGCCTGGCCGCCGCGTCCGCCCTGGCCATGGGGCGGACGGAGGATCTCCATCCGCTGGCCCTTCGGCTGGTCGCCGATCCGGAGGTGGCGGGGGTGTCGGTGACGGACGCGGACGGGCGCACCGTGCTGAGCTATCAGGTGGGCGCCTCCGGCCCGGCGGAGCAGACCCTGGTCCGTTCGGAGGCGCTGGAGGTGGAGGACCGGTCCGCCGGGACCGTCACCCTGGCCTTCACCTCGGCCCCCCTGGGATCGGACCTGGCCCGGGACGCCCGGCGGCTCGTGGCCTCCTGGCTGCTGGTGGGGTCCACCATCATCCTGGTGGCCATGGTGGCCTCCCGCCACGCCCGGGAGGCCATGGAGCAGGTCATCCGGGGCATTCGGCAGGTCAACCAGGAGGACTTCTCCGCCCGGCTGAGCATGAAGGGGACGGCCGAGTTCTCGGACCTGGCCCGGCAGTTCAACCTCATGGTGGAGAGGCTGCGCATGATCCAGGTCCGGAACCGGTCCTACTTGGCCCAGATCGAGGACAAGAACCGTCAGCTCGAGCGGGAGATCGAGATCCGGGAGACTGCCGAGGCGGCCCTTCTGCAGACCCAGAAGATGGAGGCCATCGGCCGCCTGGCCGGCGGGATCGCCCACGATTTCAACAACCTGCTCACCACCATCCTGGGCTGCGCCGACCTGGTGAAGTCCACCCTCGACCCCGAGGCCGAGGAGCTGGAGGACGTGGAGGCCATCATCGCCGCCGCCTCCCGGGCCCGCGACCTCACCAGCCAGCTCCTCCTCACCGCCCGCAAGGGCACCCTGCGCAGCGAGCCGGTGGGGCTCAACGACGTGGTGCTCGGGGTCGAGAAGCTGCTCCGGCGGACCCTGGGCTCGTCCATCGAGGTGGTCATCGGCCTGCATCCGAATGACCCCCACGTGCTGGGCGACCGCGCGGCGCTCGAGCAGGTGGTGATGAACCTCTCCATCAACGCCCGCGACGCCATGCCCGACGGGGGGAGGCTGGATCTGCGGGTGGGCACCGTGCGTCTCGATGCCAGGGCCTGCGACGGCCATCCCGACCGGGTGCCCGGACGGTATGCCACCGTCACCGTCCAGGACACGGGAACCGGCATGCCCGAGGACATCCGGCAGAAGGTGTTCGAGCCGTTTTTCACCACCAAGAAGCCCGGCCACGGCACCGGCCTGGGGCTGGCCATGGCCTACGCCACCCTCCAGCAGTCGCACGGGTTCATCGACCTGCAGAGCGAGGTCGGCGTGGGCACCACCATCACCCTGTACCTCCCCCGGGTGGAGGAGGGGGAGTCGGACGCCCCGGTGGTCCAGCCTCTGGACGACCTTCGCGGAACCGAGACCGTGCTCGTGGCCGAGGACGATCCGCCGGTCCGCCAGGTCGCGGTCCGCTTCCTGCGCCGCCTTGGCTACCAGGTGATCGAGGCCAAGTCCTCCGAACACGCCATCGCGCTGGGGCGGCAGATCAGGGCGCCCATTCATCTCGTGTTCTCCGACGTCGTGATGCCCGGGCTCCATGGACCGGAACTGGTCCAGCGCCTGCGGGGCATCCGCGGCGATTTCAAGGTGCTCTACACCTCGGGGTTCTCGCCCGACCGCCTGGCCGATTTCGGCATCGAGGGCGAGGATCCGCTCCTGCCCAAGCCCTACGGCCTCCGCGATCTGGCCATGGCCCTGCGCAAGGTGCTCGAAGCGGGCGCCCCGCCCGCCCCCTGACCCGGTTCTTGGCTCTGCTTTGAGACACCATCGCGCGACCACATGGCCAAGTCATTTACGGATAGCATGTTGCGAATATGGGGGGCCGCGCCAGTAGTCCGCTGTTCCCGCCCTGCGGGACGGACCGTGCGTGGAACGAGCCTGATCCAGAAGAAGCATGACCATGGGCCTGATCTTCCTCCCTCCAGAGGCACTGCGCACGCGCCCTCGCTTTCACAGAAAGCGAGGTACTGGGTGCCCCGTTCGACATTCGACATTCTTCGGCTTTCCCGCACTGCCCCGTGTCTCATCCCACATCCGGCTGAGTCCAACGGTTCAGCGGCCTGCACGGACCTCTAACCACCGAGCCAGCGCCGGGAGCCGCTTGACAGCGCGGACGCCTTACGCGACAACGCAGCATGCTTGTTCACTCCGTCCGTTTTTGGCTCCGATCCGGCATCTCATCTGAGGACCGCGACCGGTTCCGCTGGGGCCTCGAATCCCTGGCCGGCATTCCCGACGTCCGCCAGCTCTTCGTCGGCCGCCCCGCCGCCACGCCGCCGCGCCCCGTGGTCGAGGCCGACTACGATTTCGCCCTCACCGTCGTGCTCGACGATGTGGCCTCCCACAACCGCTACCAGGACCACCCTCTCCACCAGGCGTTCGTGCGCGAGTTCCAGCCGCTGTGGACACGGGTGGCCGTGTTCGACGCCTCATGAGCCCCCCGCGCATCCCCACCGCCCGCTGGTCGCCCCGGAAGCCTGCGGCCGAGGTCCTGGCCTTCCTGGATCGGCCCGCCTTTGACCCTGCCGCCGAAGCCGTGGCCCGCGAGGTGCTGGAGACGGTGCGCACCGGAGGTGACGCCGCCCTGCGCGACGCCATCCGCCGGTTCGACCGGGCCGAGGTCGACCGCCTCGCCGTGAGTCCCGAGGAGATCGCCGAGGCCCGTCGGCAGGTCGACGCCGACACCCGGCGGGCGCTGCGCACCGCCCTTGAGCGCATCCGCACCTTCAGCCGGGCCGGCCTACGCCGCGGCTGGCGCATCCCCTCCGAACGCCCCGGCGGGTTCCTAGGCGAGCAGTTTGTTCCCTACGACCGGGTCGGCTGCTACATCCCGGGCGGGGCCGCGCCCCTCGTGTCCACCGCGCTCATGACCATCGGTCTGGCCAAGGTGGCGCGGGTGCCCGAGATCGTGGCCTGCACCCCCGCCGGACCCGACGGCCGGGTCAACCCCCATGTGCTCACCGCCATGGTCATGGCCGGGGCCACCGAGATCCTCAAGATGGGCGGCATCCAGGCCATCGGCGCCCTCGCCTTCGGCACTGAGTCCATCCGCCCGGTCCAGAAGATCGTGGGCCCGGGCGGCCCCTACGTCACCGCCGCCAAGCGGCAGGTCTACGGGGTGGTGGATCTCGACCTGGTGGCCGGCCCCAGCGAGGTGGCCATCCTCGCCGACGACTCGGCCAACCCCCGGCACGTCGCCCTCGACCTCCTCGCCCAGCTCGAGCACGGCACCGGCCACGAGCGCGCGCTGCTGGTGACCGACCACCGGCCCCTGCTCGCCGCCGTGACCCGCCACCTCCGGGCCGAAGCCGCCCGCCTGAGCCGGGCCGAGTTCCTGGCTTCCGCCATGACCGGGGGCGGCCTGCTCCTGGTGTCGGCCCGCACCCTGGACGATGGCATGGACCTCGTGAACCGGTTCGCCCCCGAGCACTTCGAGCTGATGGTCCGGCGGCCCCGCCGCTGGCTCTCCAAGGTCAGGGCGGCGGGCGCCGTGTTCATCGGTCCCTGGACCCCCGAGTGCGCGGGCGACTACGTGGCCGGGCCCAGCCACGTTCTGCCCACCGGCGGCGCGGCCGCCCGGTTCTCCGGGCTCTCTGTGGACAGCTTCCAGCGGCGGACCAGCCTGGTCTGCCTGCCCCGGGCCGAGCTGGCCGACCTCCGCGAGGCCATCGAGACCTTCGGGCGCATCGAACGGCTCGACGCCCACGCCCGCTCCTGCGCGGCCCGGTTCGAACCGTCATGACCACCCGCATCCGGCCCTCTGTCCGCGCCCTCCACGCCTACACCCCGGGCGAACAGCCGGCGGGGGAGGGCGTGCTCAAGCTCAACACCAACGAGAACCCCTATCCGCCGTCCCCCCGGGTGGCCGAGGCCCTGGCCCGGTTCGCGGCCGACGACCTCCGCACGTACCCGGACCCCCAGTGCCGCGAGCTGCGGGAGCGCCTCGCCGAACGGCACGGCTGCGGACCCGATCAGGTTGTCGTGGGCAACGGATCGGATGAGATCCTCGCCCTCTGTCTCCGCGCCTTCGTCCGGCGCGACCGCGCCGCTGGGTGGTTCGACCCCTCCTATTCGCTCTATCCGGTGCTCGCCGCCATCGAGGATCTGCCCGCCCGGCCGGTTTCGCTCACGGAGGACTTCGCCTGGACCGACCCCGACCTCGGCGAGGCGGACCTGTTCTTCGTCACCCATCCCAACGCCCCCACCAGCCTCGAATTCCCGAAGGCGAGGATCGCGGACCTGGCCGACCGGTTCTCCGGCGTGCTGGTGGTGGACGAGGCGTACGTGGATTTCGCGGAGACGGACTGCCTGGACCTCGCCCTGTCCCGGGACAACGTCATCGTCACCCGGTCCTTCTCCAAGTCGTGGTCGCTGGCCGGGGCCCGCCTGGGCTATGCAGTGGGGCCGTCCGAGCTCATCGGGGCCCTGTTCAAGATCAAGGACTCCTACAACGTCAGCCGACTGGCCCAGACGGTGGGCCTGGCCGCCCTGTCCGATCCCGAGACCTTCGACGCCCGGATCGCGGCCATCAGGAGCACGCGCGGCACGGCGACGGACGCTCTGCGAACCCGAGGGTTCTGGGTGGCCGACTCCCGGACCAATTTCATCTGGACCCGCCCCCCCGCCCCGCATCGGGCTCAGGA
>PXDE01000358.1 GCA_003566475.1 PVC group bacterium
CCAGCCGCACCAGTGCATCTCCTCGAACAGGGCGTCGCTGTCCTCCCGCGAGAGCACAGGCACGATGCCCCGCTCGTGAAGGTACCGCCCGATGGCATGGAGCCTCACCATGTTGGGGCTGTATTCCCGGGGCTGGCGGATTCGCCGGGGCTGGAAGGCGGCGTCCTGAAACGCCCCGGTCTCGACCACGGTGAAGGGCAGTCCATCGGCGAGCGCGCGGAGCTCGGCCTGGATGGACTCAAGGGACCGGGGTTTCATGACGGGCGAAGGGAGCGAGGCATATCTCGTCGCACAATACGCGAGGAGTGCCTCGGGAGCCATGCGGAATTGCGCGGGAGGCCGCATGGGCGCCAACGACCGAAGCGCCGGCCGTGGGGCCCGACTCCGATGGGGCCGTCCGGGGCGCGGGGCCGGGCCGCTCCCATTCGGCGACGGAAGCCACGGGGTGGGCCCGCATCAATCCTCGTTCTGCTCCGCCCCCTCCGCCAGCCCCCCGGCCTCCGGCACCTCGGCGGCGGCCCAGGCCAGAAGGCGGAGCGCCGGGCCGATGTGCTCGGCGAACCGGCGGGTCTCCGGCCGCGCCGCCAGACGTCCGAATGCCCCCAGGGCCTGGGCCAGGCGCTGCACGGCCGCCGCCCAGAATGCCGGGAGGTCCGAGGGCGGGACCAGCCGCCCGATCAGCCGGCCCCGGACCTCGGGGGCCAGCGGAACGTAGGGGTCGCAGAGCAGGGATGCCGCGTCGTACATGGCCGGCCCTTTCCGCATGCCCTGGAAATCGATGACCACGAGTCCGTGATCACCGCCACCCCCATGGCCGTGAACCAGCAGGTTGGTGGACTGAAAATCCCGGTGGACGAGCACCGTCCGGGCGAGGAGGAGCCTCTCCGCGACCCGGTCCAGGCACCGGCGCAACCTCCGGGCCACGGACGGGGGTTCGAGGAACCTGTCCCGGACCAGGCGGTCCAAAAAGAGGTCGTGTTCCCACCGGTAGAGGTCGGGGCCGAAGGCCGGCTCCAGCCCGCGGCGCCCGGGACGCGCGGCATGGAGGCGGGTCATCACCTCCCAGGCCTGCGCGTAGAGCCGCCCGACCTCCTTCCGGGAAGCGCCCCGCACCGCGTGCAGCAGATCCTCGTCCCCCGCGTCCTCCCACACCGAGAACTGGTGCCGCGGATCGTCGGCGAGCAGGGCGGGCACGGGCACGCCCTGCCCGGCCAGCAGGCGGGCATGGCCGCTGTAGCGCCGGTTCTCAGGCCGCTCCCGTCCCCATCGGCAAAGGATGCAGGAGCCCTGGACCCCGCGGAGCCGATGGAAGCTCCGGTCGGAGCCCCGAGGCGACAGCGGGGTCGCGGTGAGACGTTCCGGCGGCCACCCCAGATCCCCGAGGGCCTTGGCCTCCGGTCCGCTCAGCACCCACCCCGCGGGCACGACGAGACCGCGCTCCGGACCGAGCAGCACGGCCCCCGGCGCGGCCACCACATTCCGAGGGCGTGCTCCCGGCGTCCGGGACGCGCCCGGCAGCAGCGCCCGGCGCCGGCCTTCCCGGGCCTCGACCGCGTCCAGGTACTGGTCCACGGTGCCGATGTCGTGCCAGACCGATCCCGGAATGATGACGGGCACGATCCGCTCTCCCGCCGCCAGGGCCCGCTCGTAGGCCTGGATGATGGAACTGGCGCCCTCCGGGATGTAGTCCAGAATCCGTGGCGACACCAGGTGCCACCCGGAGAAGGTGACGTGGCCAGACGAGCCCGCCTCCGGACTGCGGAAGTCGAGAATCCGGCCCGATCCGAGCCGGACCGTGCGCGGACCGCGGTCCGGGACCATCCAGAGCACGGCCAGCGGATCCTCGTGGTTCCGCCAGGCGTCCAGGAATGGTCCGGGCTCCACCTCGGCGTCGGCGTCGGCGTTGACCAGCCAGAACGGGTCGGTCCGGGGGAGGCTGGGCGCGGCGCGACGGAGCGCGCCTCCGGTGTCCAGAAGCCGGGGTTCGTGGGAGAAGGTGATGGCCGGGCGTCCGCCGCGCCGGATGAGGTGGCGCATCACCTGGCCGGCCAGATGGTGCACATTGACCACCGCCTCCGCCACCCCCCAGGCGGCCATCCGGTCGAGCACCCGGTCCACCATGGCCCGCCCGGCCAGGGGCAGCAGGGGCTTGGGCACGATCCGGGTCAGGGGATCGAGCCGCGAGCCCAGCCCGGCGGCGAGGACAAAGGCGCGGGACGGAGGCGGAACTCCCACTCGGAAGTGGGAGCCACGGCTCGGGTCCGTAGCGCCCAGTTCCGACTGGGCGTTTTCGGTGGGTGCCGGAGCGGGTGGCGGTGAAGGAACTCCCACTCGGAAGTGGGAGCTACGTCCCGGGTCCGTAGCGCCCAGTTCCGACTGGGCGTCTCCGGTCGGCGACGGAGCGGATGGCGGTGAAGGAACTCCCACTCGGAAGTGGGAGCTACGCCCCGGGTCCGTAGCGCCCAGTTCCGGGTAGATAAGGGATCGGCGCCTTGCCGCCTGGAACGCTTGAATGCCCTCCCGCCACCCGTCCACGATCTCCGCGGCGGGACGGCCCGCCTGCAGGGCCTCGCGCACCGAGCGGGTGCCGAACAGCTTGTCGAAGAACTCGGGCCGGACATCCGGGGCGGACCAGACCGCATCGGGTCCCAACTGCCCCTGGATGGTTTCGATCAGGTGAACGGCGGTGGCCACCGGGCGGAACGCGTTCGGCCGGAGGATGCGCAGACGGATGCCGCCATCGAAACCCCCGTCGGGCCGGGCCGCCCACCATGGCGAGAACGCGACGCCGGGGAGGCGCCGATGCCGCAAGGCCTCGGACAAGGCGACACCATCCAGGCCGGCGGCGGATACCACCTGGAACGCATCGCCCGTGCTCCTCCCGCACGAGAAGGCGGGGAGGGCTTCGGTCCAGACCGTGGCCGGATAGGCCCAGGCCGATTCCCAGCTTCGGATCCCCGGAGACGGGCAGGCCCAGGGCGGACCACCCCGGGGTGGGCGCGGGGGACGGCGGTAGCCGGTCATGGCGACGACCTCAAGGTCGAGCCTCAGATTCAGAGTCTCGCGCAGAAAGCGGGCGGTTTCGCCGGGGGTCATGCCGTACACCAGCGGCGTCGGGATCATTCCCACGAAGCTGGAGCAGGCGGGATCCAGCATCGGGCCGTCCACGACGGACGGGAAGGGGACCGGACGGTCCAGGACGGTGACGGGCCGCCCGGCCTCCGCGCAGGCTTCGAGGACCAGCCGAAGGGTGGAGGCGTAGGTGTAGCAGCGGACAGCTAGGTCCTGGAGATCCACCACCACCCGGTCCAGCGTGCGCAGGGCGTCCGGATCAGGCCGTCGCCGCTCTCCGTAGAGCGAATGCACGGGGATGTCCCAGGCCGGATGGGGACGGGCGGCCACCGCCTCCCCCGCACCCGCGCCGCCCCAGAATCCGTGCTCGGGGCCGAACAGCGCGGCGAGATCGACACCCGGGGTCTCGTGGAGCCGTTCCGCCGCCGTGCGCCCGGCGGCGTCCCGGGCCGCCGCGTGGGAGATCAGGCCGACCCGCTGCCCGGGCGGGGTCCAGACGTCCAGTCCGACCTTGAACCTGACCGCCACCGAGCCATCCCCTGGTCAGATGTCGGCCACGATCTTATCGTAGAAGGCCACGACGTCGTCGCGCTCGTCGCTTTCCAGCCACTCGATGGCCGCCCGGGGATGGGTGTTCATCTGGCCGGTGATGTTGTAGGGAAGCAGCGGCCCCCATTCCAGACGCTCGCGGATGGCGGGGAGCTCCTTCTGAAGGAACTCGATGATCGGGCGCTGCCGGTACTTGGGATTGCGGAGAAAGCCCACCAGGATCTCGGTGGGGCAGTTGCCGGCCCCCCGACCCAGCCCGGCCAGGGTGGCGTCCGCCCGGTTGCAGCCGAGGATGATGGCCTCGATGGTGTTGGCGAACGCGAGCTGGAGATTGTTGTGGGCGTGGATGCCGATCTCCTTGCCGGTTCCCTCGAGGGCGTGCTGGTACTTCCGCACAAGGTTGTCGATCTGCTCCCGGTACAGCGCCCCGAAGCTGTCCACCACGACCACGGTGTCGGCCGGGGTGTCGCGGATGACCTCCAGCGCCTGGTCGATCTCGGTCTCCGACACCACGGAAATGGCCATGATGTTGCAGGTGGTCTCGTAGCCCAGGTCATGCGCGAAGCGGATCATCTCCGCCGCCTCCGAGATCTGATGGGCGTAGCAGGCCACCCGGATCACATCCAGGACCGACTCGCCCCGGGGCACGATCTGGGTCTTCCAGTCGCTCTTCCCGGCGTCGGCCATGGCGGCCAGTTTGAGACCGGTCTTCTCCGGGTCGTGATCGCCGAACAGCTTGTGCAGGTAGGCCTCGTCGCAGTGGCGGAGCGGGCCGAAGCGCTGGGGGTCGAACAGACGCGGGGCGTTCTTGTAGCCGACCTCCAGATAGTCGATGCCCGCGGCCACACCGGTCTCGTAGACCTTGCGGGCGAAATCGTCGGAAAACTGGTGGGCGTTGACCAGCCCCCCGTCGCGGAGGGTGCAGTCAAGGACCTTGAGTTCGGGGCGGTAGGTGATCCAGGGCGCGGACTCGGGCATGACGGTCTCCCGGCGGTGGCGAAACCGACCTTGATGCCATGGTCCCGAGCGGGTGACAAGCCCAGGCGATCCGAACCGGCCAGAAACCCCACCCCACCCATGGCCCGGTTTCTCGTCAAAAATTAAGGTCTGACCCCTATGGAAACCCTATAAACAGAGGCTAAAAGAAAAGGGGTCAGACCTTAATGCTTGACATTAAGGTCTGACCCCTACTGCTGATTCACCCCGATCCGGGACGCCGTAATGCTGGGTGCGGGCCTGATCCCACCCGGACGTGGGAGCACGGTGCGGGGACGTAGCTCCCGGTTCCGACGGGGCGTCTTCCGGTCGTGCGATCAGCCCTCCCGGACACGCCCGTGGGCGAGGCGCAGGCGGCGGGTGGTGGAGCGGGCCAGGAAATCCGCGTCGTGGGACACGATGATCCGGGCCGCCGGGTGGTCGGCCAGGATCATCTCCAGGCGGGCCGCATGGTCGGCGTCCAGGCCATCCGTCGGCTCGTCGAGCAGCAGCACCTCCGGGGCCATGGCCAGGATGGTGGCCAGACAGACCAGCCGCTTCTCGCCATGGGACAGATGGTGGGTGACCCGACCCTCATACCCGCTCAGCCCAAGGCGGTCCAGGGTGTCGCGGACGGCGGCGGCCACCCGGTCCCGCGACCACCCCCGATTGAAGGGGCCGAAGGCGACATCCTCCCCCACCGTGGCGGAGAAGAGCTGGTCGTCGGGGTCCTGAAACAGAAGGCCGGTGCGGAGCCGGACGGCATGGAAATCCGGCTCCCGGACCCGGTCCTGACCGAAGGCGCGCAGGCGGCCGCGGTCCGGCTTGTGGAGTCCCACCATCAGGTGGAGCAGGGTGGTCTTGCCGGCGCCGTTGCCTCCGGTCAGGCCGACGCGATCGCCGGGGCCGAGGGTCAGGCTCGCCCCGTCCAGCACGCGCCGCCCCGACCCGTAGGCGAAGCCGATGTCATTGAGGACGAACAGGGGGGCGCTCATGGTCGGCCTATCCAGATCAGCAGCGCGGCCACGGACGCCATAGCCAGGGCGAACACCGCATCCGAGCGTCGGGCCTGGAAATGGTCGAGAAGAAAGAACCGGCCCTGGAAGCCCCGGCACCTCATGGCGGCGAGCACGCGGTCCGCGCGGTCCACGCTACGGGCCAGGACAAGCGCCGCCGTCTGCCCCAGGATCCTCCACGTGCGCGGCGAGGGGCGTGGCCGGAACCCCCGGGCCCGCAGCGCCCGGCGCAGGCGTTCGTGCTCGAGGTGCAGGACGTCCACGTAGCGGACGGTGAACAGAAAGAGGTGCACCAGTTTGGTCGGCACCCGGAGGTGGGACAGGGCATGCCCGAGGGCGGTGGCCTCGATGGTGCTGATGAGCGCGGAGATGGCGAGCACGATGGCATTTCCCTTCAGCAGCACCCGGGCCACGATCCCCGCCTGCCCGGCCGACAGCGTCCACCGGGGCAGCAGCCCCGGGCCATCGGCGGGGTTCAGGAGCAGAAAGGGGACCAGGGCCAGGAGCACCAGGTTCACCCGAAGGATCCGGCGGCCGAGGGGGGCCAGGGGGATCCGTCCGGCCACGCAGAGTAGCGCCATGGCCGCCGCGCCGGCGGACAGGGCCCGAGGATCGTGGAGGCAGGCCAGTAGAATGGCCAGCGCCAGGCCGGAGGTCAGCCGGACCCGGGGGTCGGTGCGGGCCAGAAAGGATCGCGACACCAGCGGCCGGAGCAAGGTCATGGGACCGGCTCCGCAGCCTGGGGGGGGACCAGCAGTTCCGGGCGGACCCGGTGCAGGAAGGCGCCGATGCACCCCGTGACCATCGCCTCGGTGAGCATGACCGGAACGTGGAGCAGCAGCAGGGCGCCGGCGGCTGCGTGGAACTCCCGTCCGCCCAGGGCCACCGCCGCCGCCCCCAGGATGGCCCCCAGGGCCACCGCGCCTCCGCCCGCCATGGCCGAGCCGGCCAGAACCGTGCGGGCGGAGCGGCCGGACGCCAGCAGGGGCCGCACGGTCCGGCCGACCAGCACGGCGGGGACGGCCATGATCAGGGTGTTGATCCCAAGCACGGTGAGACCGCCGACCTGGAAGATCAGCGCCTGCAGGGTCAGGGCGACCACGATGGCGGGAAAGGCCGCCCAGCCCAGCATCAGGCCCATGAGGCCGTTGAGCACCAGATGGACGCTGCCCGCGCCGGTGGGGATGTGGATGAGGGACGCCACAAAGAAGCCGGCGGTGAGCACGGCCGCGCGGGGGATGTCCTCGTCGCGCAGGCGGCGCAGGCCGATCCCGACTCCCACCGTCGCGGCCAGAGCCCCCCCCGCCAGGACCGGCGGGGACAGGATGCCCTCGGCGATGTGCATCAGGCGGAAGCCCTCCGGAGCGAGGCTCGCCAGAGCGCCCATACCCCGAACAGGCCGAACACCAGGCTGACCCCGGTCACTGCCCCGGGCAGGCGTCCCGGAGGCCTGCGTCGCGGGCCCGGAACCACGACCATGCCTTCGTCCAGGGTCAGGTCGAGGCTCACCCGATGGCCGAGCCCGTCATCGGCGGTCAGGGTCCAGGTTCCGGCGGTGTCGGGCGTGAACAGGAACGCGCCGGCCCGATCCGTGAGGCCCTCCTGATGGATCTCCCCGTCCGGGGCGGTCACGGTCACTTCGGCGAAGGCCATGGGCTCGCCGTCGCTGTAGACCGCGTGCAGCCCCACGCCGCCTTCGATCCGCCGGGCCTCCACCCCATGGCCAAACAGCGGGGCGGCCGGGCCCAGGAGCAGGACGAGGATCCCCCACACGCCCCGCATGGCGTCACGGCGCCCCGGTTTGAAACACCAGGGTCACCGACTGGCCCTGGTGGGCCGAGGCGAAAAGATACCGGGTGCCGGCGGTCACCTTCAGTCGGGCCGGCTCGGTGGCGGTGGCGCGGACCCAGCGGGGCCGGGAGTCGCCCGCGTAGTAGGTGATCACCCCCGCCACCGGCTCCCCGTCGCGGCGCAATTCGATGCGCAGCTCCTCGCCATCGGGCAGGGTGTGGGGAAGCCGCAGCGGGACCAGTTCGAGCCCCTCGCCGGTGGCGGGGACGGTCCCGTCCGCGTCCGGCTCGTCACTGGACACGAACAGGATCGCGCGGGCGTAGGCTTCGGGCTCGCGGCGCGGCGGGCGTCGGAGAACCAGCTCGAGTAGGTGGGCGCCGGGGCGGTCGGGGCGCACCGCGCCCGCGCGGCGCCGATCCTGGGCCTCCGTGGCGACCGGTTCCGGAGGCCGTCCCGGCTTCCGGAGCACAAGGCGATCGATC
>PXDE01000381.1 GCA_003566475.1 PVC group bacterium
GGCGCCGCCTCCGTCCTATCGCCTGCCAAGCCGCTCCTGGCGCCCAGGTGCCTCGCCCGAGGCCATGGGAACCGTCCGCTTACGCCGCTCATGATGCACTCCGCCTACTCGGATCGCGAAAAGTGAGGAGAACGGCCCCCCGCCTCCCCGGCCCCCTGTGCATTGTCCTGCCTGACGAAGAAGGAAGTCTGCTCGTACGCATACGGGACTTCCAGGCGGTCGACGCCTCGCATGAGGATCCCCATGCCCCCCGCCATCAGCGATGTGCCGACGAACACCTCGGCACTAAACATGGCCGTCAGGACCATAAAAGCCCCGCCGCTCGTCTGTAGTCTTCCCTTGCGCCGTTCCGAAGGCGGCAACCGGGGCGCCAGGTGGACTTCCACAGGATCCGTGTCAGGGAAAACCACCCGCGCGACGTCGTTCGCGAATCCAGGCCCGATCCAGACCGAGCATGGCGTGGTGCCGACCCAGACCCACTGCCTAGTGTCAGGCCGTTCCGGCCGCCGCAGCCAGACCTGCGCGCCGCTGGGCTGGGAATCGAAGTCCAGCAGGGCTCCCGGCCGAGACGCGCAACCCAACGCCGACCATGCCAGGCAAAGCAGAACGCAACGGCGAAGCGTGTTCACGTCGATCATTCTGCCATGTCGGTGGCCGGTGTCGAGCTTTGGGAACGCCCCCGAATCCGCCGGGCGCCGCTGGAGGTCGGGCATTCCTGCCCGACCCTTGCGCAGGTCCGACCACGGTCGCTCAACCATTGCTTTTGTGGTCCCATGCGACTACATTACTCGCATGCCCTCGAAGCGCGCCCCTTCCCCGTACCCTTCCGTATCCAGATCGCCCTCAGAAGTCTCGGTCCGCGAGGCCAAGGCCCGGTTCTCGGAGATGGTACAACGGGCCGGCCAGGGCGAGGAAATCGTGGTCACCTGGCATGGCCGGGCTCTGGCGCGGATCGTCCCCATGGCGTCGCCTCCCGCTCCCCTCCGCGTGGACCGGGCATGGCTGGACCGGATGACCGTGCATCCGCCGGGGTCGAGATCGGAGGATCTGGTCCGTGCTGACCGCGACGCCCGGGGATGAGCATGCGATCCCGGTCAGCAACGACCGCATCATGAGGTACGCAGCCGAAATACTCGCGGTTCCCTTGTCACCTCTTCCCAAGGACTTATGACGAGGGGCGGCGCAGGTTCCGGTTCAGCGTTTGACATTCCGGAAGCACGCGGGTAATATCCGCGACCTATGTGCTGGTGGCGACGAATGGCGGTGTGGGCGTGCGTGTGGGCTTTGGCCCACGGCGCGTTCGGACAGGACGCGGAGGCGACGGACGATCCCGCACTCGATCTTCTCTATAGCGCCAACGCCCTCTACAACCGCGGACTCCCCAAGCTGGCCGCCGATCAGTTCCAGGAGTTCCTGGACCAGCATGGCCGCCATGATCGGGCGGGCGACGCCCGGTGGGGCCTGGCCCTGAGCCTGTTCGCGGCCGGCGATATGGAGCAGGCCGAAGCCCGCCTGGCCGAGCTCGAACGCGACCGCCGCGATCCCCGGGCGGCCCCAATCCGCTTGTACCGGGGACAGGCCCTCTTGCAGCTCGAACGCTGGGACGACGCGGCCAAGGCGTTCGAGGACGCGGCCCGCCGGGGCGGGGAGGACAACGCCATCCGCCACCCCGCTCTGGCCGGCCGCGCCGAAGCCCATTTCCAGCACGAGGCCTGGCAGCCCGCCGCCGAGGCTGCCGAAGCCCTCCTGGCCGCCGACCCGCCGGCCGAGCTGGCCGGCCGGGCGCGGTATCAGGCGGGGCTGTCCCGCCTCGAACTGGACGAGGCCGAGGCGGCCCGCGATCACCTCGATGTCCTGCGCGACGCCCGGGCCTGGCCGGACTGGGCCCCCACCGCCGCCTATTACGCGGGAGAGGCCAGCCTGGCCCTGGACGATCCCGAGGGGGCCATCGAGCGCTTTCAGCAGGCGGCGGCCGAGGAGAGCCCGGTCCGGGCCGACGCCCTGTTCCGGGCGGGCGGGGTGCAGATCGACCGGGAGGCCTGGAACGACGCCGTCCGGTCCTTCGAGGCGTTTCTGGATCTGGACGAGGACCACGAGCTCGCGCCCTGGGCTCACCTGTATCTAGGGCAGGCCCGCCTCGCCCGCGACGACTGGAACCGGGCCCGTGGGCATTGGCAGCGGGTTCTGGAGCATGCCGAGGTGGGCGACCTCGCCTCGCTGCGTCTGGCCCGGGCCCATCTGGACCGCCGCGAGCACGACCAGGCCCTCTCGGTGGCGGGCGAGGCCCGGCGGCGGTTCGGGGAGTCCCCCCGTCAGGGCGACCTGATGCTGGTCGAGGCGGCGGCCCTGGCCGAGACCGACAAGGTTCGCGAGGCGGCCGACCGGTACGCGGAGGCGGCGGGCAGGCTCGAGGGCGAAGCGGCGGCGGACGCCCGCCGGATCTCGGCCTCGCTCCTGCTCGACGCCGAGGCGTACGAACCGGCTCTGGAGTCGGCCCAGGCCTGGCTGCGCGACCATGGCGACACCCCGGCCGCCCCGGAGGTCCGCTTTGTCGAGGCCGAGGCCCTGTTCCGGCTGGATCGCGCCGGCGACGCGCTGCCGGTGTTTCTGGCCGTGACGGAAGCCGAGGACGAGACGCTGGCGGGCCAGGCCCGGATGCGGGCGGCCCAGATCCAGTTCGCGGCCGGCGAGTGGCAGGGCGTGGTCGACGCGCTGGGCCCGCTGCTCGAGGAGCGTCCGGACGAGCCGACCTACCACCCGGTGGACTATCTGGCCGGGATCAGCCTCTACCGCCTCGAACGCTGGGCCGACGCGGCCACCCGGCTGGAGGCGTTTCATGGCGCCCGCCGCGACGCGCCCCAGGCGCCCGACGCCCTGCTCTACGCCGGCCTGGCCCACGACCGGGCGGAGGCCCCCGACCGGGCGGTGGAACGCCTGGGCGATGTGGTGCGGCATCACGGCGGCGCCCCCGCCGCCGTCACCGCCGCCCTGAACGCGGCCCGGATCCAGCGGGGCCGGGATCAGGCGGACGGGGCGCGGCAGATTCTCGAACAGGCGCTGCGCGGAGCGTCGGAACCGCCCGACCAGGGCCGTCTCCGCTACGCGCTGGCCCAGGCGCTCGACGCGCTGGACCGCCCCGGGGACGCCGTCCGCGAGTTCCGCCGGGCCGGGGAGATCCGCGAGTTCCCGCTGGCCTTCGAAGCCCGCCTGCAGGAGGCGAGCTTGCGCGTCCGCCAGCGGGAATGGGCCGAGGCCGTGCCGGTGCTGGAGGCTCTGGTCGGCGAGAACGAGGCGGCCGATCAGCGCGAGGACGCCCTGCGCCTGCTGGGCGTCGCCGAGGCCCGTCGCGAGCGGTGGGACGAGGCGGTGCGGGCCCTGGAGCGCCACCGCCGCGAGTTCGCGGATTCGGAGTCCCGGGATCAGGTGCTCTACGAATGGGCCTGGGCCGAGGTCGCCCGCGACCGCAAGGACGAGGCGGTGGCCCGCTACCGCGACCTGATCCGGCTCGCTCCGGACAGCGACCTGGCCCACCCGGCCCGGGTCGAGTTGGCCGAGCTGCTGTACGGGAAGGGCGAGCGCGGGGACGCCGAGGCGGTGGCCAAGGCGGTGGTCGAGGCGGACCCCGCCCCCGATCCCCTGCTCCTGGCCCGGGCCCGCTTCCGGCTGGGCTGGTGCGAGTTCGACGATGGTCGCCTGGCCGAGGCGGCGCAGTCGTTCGCGGCGGTGGCGGCCACCGAGGGCGTGGCGGAAGATCTGGCCGCCCGGGCCTCGTTCCAGGCCGGGGAGGCGCGGTTCCGCCGCCGCGAGTTCGGCCCCGCCGCCGAGGCCTTCACGAAAGCCGCCGCCGATTCCGCCCCGGAGGCGGTACGCGAACGGGCCCTGCTGCGGCTGGGCGAATCCCAGGCCCAGGCCGAGCAGTGGCCGGAGAGCGAGCGGACCTTCGAGCGGCTTCTCCAGGCGTTCCCCGAGTCGGACTGGGTGGAGCGGGCCTGGCTGGGCATCGGCTGGGCCCGGCAGAACCGCGGGCGGTACGACCAGGCCATCGAGGCCTACCGCCGGGTGACCGCCACCGGATCGCGCACCGAGACCGCCGCCCGGGCTCAGTTCCAGATCGGCGAGTGCCGGTTCGCCCAGGAGCAGCACGAGGAGGCGCTGAAGGAACTGGTGCGGGTGGACGTGGCCTACGGATCCGAGCAGTGGGCCAGCAAGGCCCTGCTCGAAATGGGCCGGGTGCGCCAGGCCATGGGCGAGGAGGACGCCGCCAAGCAGATCTGGACCGAGGTCCGCGAGCGCTTCCCCGACACCGTCGCCGCCGAGGCGGCGGGGGGACTGTTGAGGTGAGGGGGAGCGGGATGGATGGGTGGATGAGTGGATGGGTGGATGGATGAATTGCCTCGGCATGTGGCCTATGGAAGAGACGGGTACTTGCATGGACTTCTTGCGAATCCGATGCGAACCCAGTAGTCCGCTGTTCCCGCCCTGCGGGACGGACCGAGCGTGGAACGTGCCTGCTACGGAGGAAGATGAGCCATTGTCCTGGCCTTCCTCCAGCCAGGCACCGGCCACGCGCCCTCGCTTTCGCAGAAAGCGAGGTACTGGCGGCCCCGTTCGGAATTCGACATTCAACATTCCGCGGTTTCTCCATCCACCTGTCCCTCGCCGATCACCGATTGCCGACTTTGGACCGCTTCCGAAGTCTGAGACAGCCGATGCACACCGTCCCCAACAGAACACGACTTGCCCGCAGGATGCCCCCTACGTGGCACGGCGCTTCCAGCCCGTGCCCGTGCGAGGCAGGATCCCGGATCGACCATGGCCGGAGGAGGCGCTGTTCATGGACGGGCCGGGACCAGACCTCGCTCGGCTCCGGGCAAGATGCCCGGGCCACGGGGTGCCGCCTGGCGGCGGCTTCACTTCGTCATTGGTATTTCGTCAATCGTCTATCTGCGGTTTTCCCGCATCGCGTATCCCGAATCCCGCATCGCGCCAGCCGTCTCATCCGTCATCCGGCTGGCCCACCGGACCAGCGGCCTGCACTGCTCTGAGACACGCTCACGGAAGCCGCTCTCTCTCGCGGACTCGGTCGAGCGGCCGCTACAGGGCACTGGGTACTGCCATGGCGTCTCATGGCCCCCCTCCGGCTGGGCCCACCGGGCCAGCGGCTGCGACTGACCACTGACCACCGACCCCTGACCCCTCCCTCCTTAACCCTGAACACTGAACCCCGAACCCTCTCCCCCAACACCACTATGATCCGAACCTCACGATGCACCATCATGACGCTGGCCGCCTGGGCGGCGGCCGGGCTGGCCCGGGCCCAGGACGTCCCGCCCGAAGTCCCGGACATGGAGGCGGCGGAATCGCTGCTGGACCTGCTGATGAAGGGCGGGCCGGTGATGGTGCCGCTGGCCCTGTGCTCGGTCATCGCGGTGACGGTGGCCATCGTCCGCGTCTTCACTCTCCGCCGCCGGGTCATCATCCCCGCGAACTTCATGTCTGGCCTGCTCGAGGTGAGCGGTCCCTCGGCCGAGGCCCAGGACAAGGCGGTAGCCTACTGCGAGCGGGTGGACGCGCCGGTGGGCCGGATCTTCCGGGCCGGCATCGTCAACGCCCCCCGGGGCGAGGGAGCGGCCGAGAAGGCCATCGAGGACGCGGGCTTCCGCGAGGTGGACAAGCTCAAGCGCAGCCTGCGGCCGCTGTCCATCGTGGCCTCGGTGTCGCCGCTGCTCGGCCTGCTGGGTACGGTGTACGGGATGATCGGCGCCTTCCAGACCGCGGCCATGGTGGGCATGGGCAAGGCCGACGTGCTGGCCAAGGGCATCTACGAGGCGCTGGTCACCACGGCGGCCGGGCTGACCATTGCCATTCCCACGCTCCTGCTTTACCAGTACTTCAACGGCCGGGTGGACCGGCTGGTGGACGAGATCGACGAGATGGGAATCAGTTTCATGGAGCATCTCCTGCGCCGCAACCGGGCGGAGTAGCCGGACCATGCGCATCCGCCGCGAAGCCGAGGGACAGGGCGAGGTCATCAACATCTCCTCCCTGCTCGATGTGATGTTCATCCTCATCATCTTCTTCCTGGCCACCACCACCTTCCAGCGCGAGGAGCGCGACGTGCGGGTGAGCCTGCCCGAGGCGGCGGCCGGGGCCACCCTCAGCGAGGCCCCGCAGGTGATCGTCATCAACGTCCTCGAGGACGGCCGCTATCTGGTCGGCCAGCAGGCCATGTCGCTGGAACAGGTCCGGGAGGCCCTGGTGTCGGCGGTGGACGAGCGGCCCGGCCAGCGGGTGCTGGTGCGGGGGGACCAGGCGGCCCGCCACGGGCACGTCGCGGCCGCCGTGCTGGCCGCCCGGCGGGCCGGCGTCCAGGAGGCCCACATCGGGTATCAGCTCGTGCAATGACCCCGTTCCGGCTCAACCGCCTGGCCCGGCGCGCCGGGCCCTGGCTGCGCGGCCTGACCCTGGTGGCGGCCGGGGTGGGGCTGGCGTTCCTGGCCCTGTGGTTCCGCGAACAGTGGATGGTGGCCTACACGGACGGGCACCGGGTCGAGGTCGCGGGCCGCCACGCCACCGTCCGCACCGTGGTCTGGGAGCCGCCCGCGCCGCTGGCGGGCCTGCCGCTCGACGGGCCCGACCAGATCGAGCCCACCCTTTCCGCCGACGGCCAGACCCTGGTCTTCGTCCGGGGCCGGGCCAAGGAGGGGGCCAACCTCTACACGGCCCGGGCGGACGGCCGCGGGGGCTGGTCCGAGCCCGAGCCCCTGGACGGCATCAACACCGAACACGACGAGATGGGCCCCGCCCTCACCGCCGACGGCGAGCTGCTTTATTTCGTGACCGACCGCCCCGGCGGCGAGGGCGGCTACGACATCTGGGTGGCCCGCTGGGATGGCACCACCTGGTCCGACCCCCGGCCCCTCGGGCCTGAGATCAATTCCCCCCACGACGAATACGACCCCGCCCCCACCCCGGACGGACGGCGGCTCTGGTTCTCCACCAACCGGCCCCGCGAGACCCGTCTGCCCGGCGAGGAGGAGGCGGCCTGGAAGGGCACCCTCCGCGAGGTCCGGGAGATCCGCGACTTCGACCTCTACGCGGCCTGGCGCGTCCCACCCGAGGACACCGACTCCCCCCTGCCCGCCTTCCCCGCCTTCGAGCCCGCCGAGCCGGTGGCTGAGCTGAACACCCCCTACGACGAGGGGCAGCCGACTTTCACCCCCCGCGGCGACTACGTGGTCTTTAGCTCGAACCGGCCCGGGGGCTTCGGCGGGTTCGACCTCTACCGGGCCCGGCTCACCGAAGGCCGGATCCATCCGCCCGAGAATCTGGGGTGGCCGGTCAACACCGCCCGCGACGAGATGGACCCCGCCCTGGCCATGGAGGGGCATCAGCTCATCTTCAGCACCGACCGCGAGGCCGAGCGGCCGGGCGAGTTCGGGCTGATGGCCTCGTGGACCCGTGAGGTCTATCTCACCTCCTACGGCTCGCCGCTGCGGGCGCTCCTGGCCACGCTCTACCGGCTGCGCTGGTGGATTCTGGGGGCGATCCTGCTCGCGGCGGGGATCGTGGCTCTGCTGTGGTATCTCATTCGAGGCCAGGCCACCCTCACCCAGCGGGCGGTGGCCGCCTCGGTGCTCATCCACCTGCTGATCGCCTTCCTGCTGAGCCTGATGGTGCTTTCGTCGGAGGTGATGCTGGCGGCGGGGCGGGAGCCGGCCTTCGAGATCGCTCTGCCCTCCGACAGCCTAGCCATGGAACGGCTGGCCCTGGCCGTGCGCGAGGAGGTGGCCCAGATGCCGGATCTGGAGGCCCCGTCCGCGCCGCCCACGCGAAGCGACTTCGTGCCCCTGCCCGACCTGCCCGCCGAAGCCC
>PXDE01000476.1 GCA_003566475.1 PVC group bacterium
CCCCCCACCACCTGTAGCCAGGAAGGGTCTGTCCCTAAAGCCATTAGGGGTCTGTCCCTAACGCACTCTCGGCGCCCCCCAGAAGGGTCTGTCCCCATTCAGCCCGGGCCGGACCTGTCCCTTTTCCAGCACCCACCTGCCCGAAGGGGTCTGTCCCTAATGGATCCTTAGCTGGCGAATCCGATTCTGACCCGATGGCGTGACTGCATTATGCATTCGTATCGTTGACTTCATATGTGCGTGCCGTATCCTGAGGCCATGAAGACGTTGACGGTTCGCGATGTTCCGGATGCGGTGTATGAGGTCATTGTCCGCGAGGCGCATGACAACCACCGGAGCATCCAGGAGCAGGTGAGGATGGTGCTGGCCAAGGAGGCCCGCCTCCGGCAGGGCGGGTTCCTTGCCCGCGCCCGGACCTGGCAGTCGAGCCTCGCGGGCCGGGATCTGGGAGACACGGTGGACGAGATCCGCCAGGCCCGGAGCCGCCGGTGATGAGGCTGTGTGTCCTGGATGCGTCGGCCTGGCTCCGCCTGTTCCTGGGAGATGGCCCGGTGCCCGCGTCCCTTCTTGAGGCCGCCACGGACGTGGAGAAGGGCAAGGCGGCCTTCGCGGCCCCGGAACTGATTCTGGTCGAGGCCGCCGCCGTGGTCCGGCGCAAGTGCCGGGAGGGACGAATCCGCCCGGAGGAGGCTGACGGGATCTGGAAGGACATGCTCTATACCCCTCTCGACCTCCTGAGGATCCAGGAGGACATCAACGCCGCCTTCGACCTTTCCAGATCCACCGCGCTCACCGTGTACGACGCGCTCTACCTGGCCGCCGCACGCCGGATCGGGGCCACCCTCCTGACGGTCGATCAGGATCTCCATCGGGAGGCGGCCCGGCTCGGACTCGCACCGTAGCCGAAGCCGTGCAGCGGAACCGCGAATGGACGCCGATGAGCGCCAATGGGGACAAGGCGGGACCAGGCCCTACACGTCGGACGCCCCCCTCACGGTATGGCGTGCGCCCTCCGGCCCCTCCGCCATTCCGGAATTCGCGTCCATTGGCGTCCATTCGCGGTTCTGAACGGACCGGGTGCCAAATCCTTCCGGCAGCCTGACCGATTCCGCTTGATCGAAAGCCCGGCCCGGGCCTTTATGGCGGCTTTGCGGATACTGGAGGCAAGGCGGATCATGGCAGGCGCGGAACGGGTACGGGTCGGAGTGATCGGGCTGGGCATCGGGAAGAACCACGCCAAACGGTTCGCCGAGAACCCCCGGGCGGAACTGGTGGCGCTGGCCGACCTCAACCCGGCCCTCCTCACGGAATGGGGAGACACCCTCAAGGTCGATCCGGCCCGGCGCCATGCCTCGGGCGAGGAACTGATCGCGGCCGGCGGGCTGGACGCGGTCTGCGTGGCCACCCCCAACAAGTTCCACGCCCCGCTCACCGAGGCCGCGCTGGAGGCGGGTCTGCACGTGGTCTGCGAGAAACCCATGGCCATGACCGTGGCCGAGGCCCGGTCCATGCGCGACGCGGCCCGGACGGCGGGCCGGAACCTGATGATCAACTTCTCGTTCCGGTTCAGCGACATGAGCTTCGCCCTGAAGCAGCAGGTGGACGCGGGGACCATCGGCCCCATCTACTTCGGGCGCACGGTCTGGCACCGGCGCCGGGGCATCCCCAAGTTCGGGGGATGGTTCGGCAACCGCGAGCTGTCCGGGGGCGGGCCGCTCATCGACCTCGGCGTGCACCGCATGGATCTGGCCCTGTGGCTGATGGGCCACCCCCAGCCGGTAAACGTGTGCGGGGCCACCTACGACGTCATCGGCCGCCGACTCGCCTCCGAGCAGGACAAGCATTTCTCGGTGGAGGATCTGGCCTGCGGCATCATCCGGTTCGCCAACGGGGCCGCCCTGCTCGTGGAGGCGAGCTGGGCCGTCCACAACCAGCATCCGGAGGAGATGATCACCCAGCTCTACGGCGAGCGGGGCGGACTGGTCCAGCGGAACCTCGAAGGGACGTACAAGTTCGAGGCCGAGCTCTACACCGAGGAAGGGGGCAACTTCTTCACCAAGCGGCTGGACAAGGCCCTGAAGCCCGCCCCCGCCTCCATGGACGAGTTCATCGCCAGCATCCTCGAGGACCGCCCGCCCCTGGCCACCGCCGACGACGGGGTGCGGGTGCAGCAGATCATCAACGCCCTCTACGAAAGCGCCGCCACCGGCCGCGAGGTCCGGATCGAGCCATGATGCCCGACCACCGATCACCGATTACTGATCACTCCCCCTGAACACCGAACACTGAACACTAACCCCCGGAGCCCCCCATGTCCCCCATCCGCGTCACCGTCTGGAACGAGTTCGAGCACGAGAAGCACAACGAGAAGGTCCGGTCCATCTATCCGGACGGCATCCACGAGGCCATCGCCGGCCACCTGCGCAAGCAGGACGGGCTCGAGGTGACCACGGCCACCCTCGACCAGCCCGAACACGGCCTGACCGA
Source organism: PVC group bacterium (assembly GCA_003566475.1). Taxonomy (GTDB): domain Bacteria; phylum Verrucomicrobiota; class Kiritimatiellia; order SS1-B-03-39; family PXDE01; genus PXDE01. The sequence goes on from PXDE01000476.1 coordinate 2,488, forward strand.
GGAGGTCCTGGAGAAGACCGATGTCCTGGTCTGGTGGGGCCACCGGGCCCACCACAAGGTCGAGGACGCCATCGTGGACCGGGTGCAGAAGCACGTGCTGCTGCGGGGCATGGGCCTGATCGTCCTGCATTCCGGGCACTTCGCGAAGATCTTCAAGCGCCTCATGGGCACCACCTGCAACCTGGCCTGGCGCGAGGCCAAGGACAAGGAGCGCCTGTGGGTGGTGAACCCCTACCATCCCATCACCGCCGGCCTGCCGCCCTGCATCGAGATCGGCGAGGAGGAGATGTACGGCGAGTTCTTCGACATCCCGGAGCCCGACGCCCTGCTGCTGGTGAGCTGGTTCACCGGCGGCGAGGTGTTCCGAAGCGGCGCGGTCTGGCACCGGGGCAAAGGCAAGGTGTTCTACTTCCGGCCCGGCCACGAGACCTACCCCACCTACCACAACCCGGAGGTGCTCAAGGTGATCGAAAACGGCGTCCGCTGGGCCGCCTTCGCCGGGAACGCCCTTGAGAACAAGGTCTGGAACGCCAAGGTGCCGCCGGAAGGGGCATGACCACTCCCCGCATCCGCACCACCACCGTCGGCTCCTATCCGGTGCCGGACTGGCTGGCCGCCGCGCCCAGCGAGCAGGCGGTGGCCGACGCCACCCGGGTGGTGCTCGACATTCAGCGCCAGGCTGGCATCGACCTGCCCACCGACGGGGAGATGGTCCGGTTCGATGTGAATCATCCCGACACCAACGGGATGATCGACTACTTCGTGCGGCCGCTGGCGGGCGTGCGGGCCCAGGTCGGCCGCTCCGACACGGCGGCCTTCCGATCCCGGCCGGGCATGGGCTTCCGGGCCAGACCGGCCGGCGTGGTCGAGGGGCCGCTGGGCGAAGGGGGGCTCAACCTGCTTGCCGACTGCGAGCGCCTGGCCGCCGTGGCGGACGGACCGTTCAAGTTCACCGTCACCCGCCCCTACATGCTGGCCCGGACCCTGCTGGACCGGCACTACGGCTCGCGCGAGGCGCTGACTCTCGCCCTGGCCGACCTCCTGGCCGCCCAGGTGGCCGACCTCCCCTGCCCCGTGCTCCAGGTGGACGAGGCCAACCTGCCCGGAAGCCCCGAGGACGGCCCCCTGGCGGCGGAGGCCATCAACCGCGTGCTCCGCGCCTTCACCGGCGAGACCGCGGTGCATCTGTGCTTCGGGAACTACGGCGGGCAGACCATCCAGAAGGGAACCTGGAAGGCGCTCACCGACTTCCTCAACGCCCTGGAGGTCGGCCATCTCGTGCTCGAATGCGCCCATCGTCCCGAGGCGGATCTGCTCGCGCTGCGCGAGGTGGATCCGCGCATCGGCATGGGGATCGGGGTCATCGACGTCAAGGTGAACCCAGTGGAATCCCCCGACGAGGTGGCCCGCCGGATCGCCCGGGCCGAGGAACTTCTCGGCGAAGGCCGCGTGGCCTGGGTCCACCCCGACTGCGGGTTCTGGATGCTCAAGCGCACGGTGGCCGACCGCAAGATGGCTGCGCTGGTGAAGGGGCGGGATCTTTTCCTGGGCCGCACGGGCGCCCCGTAGGTCCGGGTCTCCGGCCCGGTGCGGCCCCCGGCCGGGTCAACGTCCCCGGCGGCGGCCCTGCCCTCCGGATCCGGGCCCGGGCCTGGCCTCCGGGGAGTCGGCACCCCACAGCTCCCGGCGGAGTTCCTGCGGGGTCACGCCCTGCTGGTGGAGCCGACGGGCCCGATGGGCCGCTCTCAGCATATCCGGGCGTCGCAGGTCGCGATCGAGAAAATCCGCCATCAGGGCCTCGCTCAGTTCCTCCTCGATCCCCGCCAGCCTGAGAACCTCGCCGGCCTCGATCGCGGCCCGGATCTGGCCCGGCGGCGGGCGCCCGGGATGGTTCACGATCCTGGCCAGCGTCTCGGCCCCGAACCCGATCTCCAGCCCGCTGGCCAGGGCTTCGACCAGGCCTGGCGCCCCCCGCTGGGTGGGCCCCCGCCAGGCGTCGACCAGCGCCTGGGCCTCGTGAAGGCGGGCGAGCCGCCGGGCGGCCACCTCCGCCACCGCGGCCGAGTCGACCCCCTTGGCAAGCCCCTCACGGACCTTGATGGCCACAAAATCCCAGAATCCCCCGAGGGTCGCCGCCTCGATGGCCGGCCCCAGCGCCGCCTCCGTCTGCCGGACATCCCATCCGGCCGCCCGGCAGGCCTGGACCAGGGCCTCCGCCGGCCCGGCCACACCCGCGTCCCGGGCGGTGGCCAGCATTTCCGTCCATCCGGCATCGGCGTCGGCGGCCCATCCGACCATCGGGCAACCGACCGCCAGGGCCGTCGCCCAGCACAGGAACCGGCTACGCGTCCCGTTCATAGGTCGAGCACCGCGTTGACCCGGCCGAACCCGTCCGGACGGCGGACCTCGGCCAGCGGATCGGGAACCCATTCCCTGCCGTCCACCAGGAACTGGTACTCGTGGCGGCCGGGAGGAAGGGTCACCGTGGCGGTCCAGTGGCCGGTGGCGTCGGGCCCCTCCAGGCGCAGGACCCCGGGCCGCCATTCGGTGAAGCTTCCCACCAGCTCCACCGAACGGGCCGAGGGCGCATGAAGTTCGAAGGCGACCTTCAGCCCGTCATCGGGCCGGGCCGGGCCGGAGCCGGGGAATCCCCGCGCCAGCACCAGCCATACGGCCGCCGCCCCGGCCAGGGCCGGGATCAGGGCCTCCCTCCACCGGGCGGGCCACCACATGCCGATCCAGGTCCGCACCGGAGTCTTCGGCGCGGCCTCGACCTCGCGAAGGATGCGGTCGGCCAGTCCGGGAGGGGCGGCGATCCGGCACTGGGCCAGTCCTTCGCGGAGCCGCTCCTCCGTCCAGGCCGGATCGGATTCAGGTACTGGCGGCGTTGTTCGGTCGGGAGTCATGATCTGTCCTCCAGCCATGTCTGCATGTGGCGAAGGCCACGGTGGACCCTCATCTTGGTCGCGCTCAGTCCGATCCGCAGGACCTCCGCCACCTCCGGGAGGGAAAGTCCCTCCATGTAGTGCAGCGTCACCGCGGCCCGCTCCTTGGGATCGAGGCGGGCCAGCGCATGCTCCAGCGCCGGACGGTCCGGATGGCCGCGGTCCGGGGCCTGCAGCACCCGCATCTCCGCGTGCCCCGCGTCGGCCTGCCGCTGGCGGGTCCGCGTGCGGAACATGTTCTTGGTGAGGTTCGCGCACATGGCGAGCAGCCAGTTCCCGACCGAATGTCCCTCGCGGTAGCGGTGCAGCTTCCGGTGGGCCCGGAGAAAGGTCTCCTGCGTCAGGTCGGCGGCGTCGGCGGGGGATTGGGTCATACGGCAGGCCAGGTGATAGACCCGATCCTGATGGCGTCGCACCAGCTCGGCGAAGGCGTCGATATCGCCTCGCCGACTTCTGTCCACCAGGTCGGCATCCGTGGGTTCGTCCATCTCCACCAGTGTACACCGCCCGCCGCCGGGGAGTCACCGCGTTCCGCGAATCGGCTCAGACGTGTGACGGCGGCCCGGCGGGCGGTGTACAGGGGGTAGCTCACAGGAACGGTGGGCGGAACCAGCCACGCCGGGGATCCCGGCAAGGAGTCGGAGATGCGAAGCAAGTGGATGATCTGGAGCCTGATCGGGGCTCTGACCGTCGGGATGGTCCCGCTGGCCCAGGCGGGCGGCGGACAGGGCCGGAACCAGGAGCGCAACCGGGCCGCCCAGGAAGGGGCGGGCGGACAGGGGCGGGGCAACCTGACCCGGGAACGCCTGCGCGACGGCACCGGCCCGGGGTGCCAGGACGGTTCGGGCGGCGTCCAGCCGCGCCAGGGCCTGCAGCGCCAGCGCCAGGGCCAGGGCCCGCTGCACCAGCGCCAGGGCCCGCGCGACGGCACCGGCCCCGGCTGCACGGCCGAAGCCCCTGAGGAATAGCCGACCTAGCCATGCCGCGCCGCCTGGACGGGAGCCGTCCAGGCGGCGCATCTTTCATCCGACCCTTAACCCGCCCAGGCGACGCGCGCACACCGCGCGGGCGCTTGCTCAAGGAGAAACCCTTGTCCGCGAAATCCATCGTCTGTCTGACCGGCTTGCTCGGCGTCCTCGCGGCATCGTCCGCGTCGGCCCAGCAGGGCCGCATGGCCGGTCCGCTGCCGGCCGAGCAGCAGGAGAACATCCGCCGTCTGGCCGCCGCCCACGCGCGCATCGTCCGCGAGGTGGTGCTCACCGACACCGGATACGAAGCCACCACCACCGCCCGGGAGGAGGACCTCACGCGGATGCTGCGGTCCCACGTGGACTACATGAAGCGCAGGATGGCCTCCGGCGCGCGCGTCCGGCGCTGGGACCCCGCGTTCGAGGAGATGTTCCAGCACCACCGTGACCTCCGGGTCACGGTGGAGGACGTGGAGGGGGGACTGAAGGTCGTGGTGGCGGGCACCACCCCGGAGGCGGTCGCGGTGGCCCGAAACCATGCCGCCATCGTGTCCGGCTTCGTGCGGGAAGGACCGGAGGCGGTTCGACGGCCCCATCCGGCGGTTCTGAAACCGCCGGTTCCTGAGGCCCCGGTCGGTAAAGACCCCTCACCGGCAGGCTAGAGAGGCGCCATCTTAGGCCGGGCCGGCCAGGCCGGGTCGCCCTCGTTCCACAGGAACGGGCTACCGCAGGCCGCCACGCACACCCCGCACCGCGCCGCAGGCGCCCTCCCCAATCCCCAATCCCCAATCCCCAGTCCCCAATCCCGCTCTTGCCGCCAGGGCGGCGGGGGACCACAGTAGGGGCCCATACCCCCCTACCCCGGTCTCCTTTATGCAGAACGCTCGCCGCACCAAGATCATCGCCACCATCGGCCCCGCCACCGCCTCGGAGGAGCGGCTGGAGCAACTGGTGACGGCCGGGCTGAACATCGCCCGCATCAACATGTCGCACGCCACCCACGACCAGGCCCGGGAGACGGTGGAGCGGATCCGGGAGGTCAGCCGCCGCCTCGGCCGCAAGGTGGGGATCCTGATGGATCTCCAGGGGCCGGCCATCCGGACGGGCGAACTGACCACCGCGCTCAATCTCGCCCCCGGCGACCGCATCGCCCTCACCGTGCGCGGGGAGGCCTCCGAGGAGGTCACCTCGGTGGACGTCAACTACGACGATCTGGTGGACGACATCCAGGTCGGCGACGTGGTGCTGGTGGACAACGGGACCATCCAGCTCAAGGTGCTGGAGAAACGCAAGAACCAGCTCGCCTGCGAGGTGCTCACCCAGGGGGTGCTGGGCAGCCGTCGCCACATCAACCTGCCCGGGGTGCGGGTGAACCTCCCCGCGCTCACCGAGAAGGACGTCGAGGACGTGGGGCTGGCGGTGGAGCTGGGCATCGGCTGGATCGCCATGTCGTTCTGCCGCGAGGCTCAG
>PXDE01000531.1 GCA_003566475.1 PVC group bacterium
GCCTGGAGGAGATCGGCCTGCTCCAGTTCCAGTTCACCGACGGCCTGTCCATCGAGGGCTATGTGTTCACCGCCGCCGGCTGCGATCGCGAGCCGCGCGAGACCGACGAGGCGGTGCCCCTGTGGACCCCGACCGACGCCATCCCCTACCCCCGCATGTGGGCCGACGATGCCCTCTGGATGCCCCACCTCCTGGCGGGACGCCGGTTCCACGGCCGGTTCCTGTTCGAGGACGACACCATGCTCGGGCATCACCTGACGGTCGACGGGGCCTGACGCCCCGGTCTCGGATCAGCCCCGCGCGGCCGGAGGCTCCGGGCCCGGGGAGGGGGCCAGCCAGGACTCGGCCAGGCGGTACTTGCCCGAAGGGGCGAGGGCGATGCGGTCCACCACATCGACCTCGACCCGCACATCCTCGGCCAGGCCGCGCCGGATGGCCTCGGCGGTGGTGTCGGCCCAGTCGCCCGGCGGCGCGGCGGTCACCGCCACCCGCACCCGGAACCGGTCCGCCGCCTCCTGGACAAGCTGGTACTGCCGGATGAAGTCCACGGTCTCCACGAAATGCGCGGCCAGATCGAAGGGATGGACCCGTCGGCCATCGGGGAGAACGAAATGATCCATCCACCGTCCCTCGATGGTCCGCAGGGCGGCAAAGGGCGCCCCGCACGGACAGGGGCAGGGCCCCAGTACGGCGGCGTCGGCCAGACGGTAGCGGAGGAAGGGCATGGCGTAGGCATGCAGGTTGGTCACCACCACCTCCCCCCTCGCGCCATCCTCGGCGGGGACCGGACGGCCGTCCTGCTCGAGGTGCAGCACGACATGGTCCTCGGCCAGATGGTAGAGGCCCGTTTCCGGACATTCCCAGGCGATGAGCCCCGCTTCCACGGCGCCATAGTAGTCGTACACCGGCGCGCCGAACCCCTCCCGGATCTGACGGCGCCGGAGCGGGGTCAGGGTCTCCGACCCGGAGAGCACCATCCGGGGCGGGTGCGGCAACGGCCCCTGACGCATGAGCTGGTCGCCCACACAGGCCAGCGTGCCCGCATAGCCAAGCACGATATGGGGACGGATCTCCCGCAGGCGGGAGACCAACCGCTCGGGATCGAGGCGGCAGTCCAGGTTCACCCGCCGCCCCTGCGTCCAGTCGGAGAGGGTGGCCAGCAGCCGGGCCGCCCCATGGGGCGGAACCGCTCCATGGGCGCTGACCGCCACCGTGCGGGCCCGGAACGGAGCCCTGTAGGCGGACAGGCGGCGACGCTGAAGGGCCAGGGAGACCAGGCGTTCCTCCGGCGTCCTCGCGATCCGGAGCGGCTCGCCGGTGGACCCGGTGGTGAAGCGCCATCCCATCCGCCACCGGCGCCGGGGGTCGGTGATCTCGGCGGGCCCGAGGCCCGCCAGATCCGCCTTGGCGGTGACGGGCAGGCGGAGCAGGTCGGCGGCGGCGCGCAGGTCGCAGGGGGTCAGGCCGGCCCGGTCCATAAGGCGCCGGTAGTAGGGAACCCGGGCATAGGCGTGGGCCACGAGCCGGGCCACCCGCCGGTCGCGATCCCGCAGCAGCGCCGTTCGCCCGGCCGGGCCGGGAGGCCATCCCCGGGCCAGCGCGGCCGCGTCCCCCAGGGCCGACAGCGGATTCACCGCGCCGCCACCTCGTGCACGACGAAGGCGGCGAAGTTCCCGCTGTCGGGATCGGGATAATAGTCGGGGATCACATGCCGCCGGTCGGGAACCCGGAACCCGAGCCGCCGGTACTGGTCCATCAGTGGATCCACGAATCGGTGGCCCTTGCGCAGGAACACGTAATCCGCGGCCGGGACCGGGCCATGGCGCTCGCAGTACCGGCGGTAGCCGGGGATGACCGCCCCCGCCGCGACGAAGGCGAACCCGAGGGACCGGGCGACCTCCACCTCGGCGCGGATCATGGCGTGAAGGGCCTCCCCTCCCCGATGGTCCGGATGCACAATGCCGGAAACGAGGTAAAGGGCGTTGGCATCCGGCACCTCCGAACACCGGCGGATGATTCCGCCGTTCGTCACCTGGGCCCAGGTGCGGAAACCCTCGGGGTGGGCCGAGTCGTAAAGGATCGGGGAGCCGGTAACCGACCCCACCAGCACTCCGGCCGCGTTCTCGGCCACCAGGAATCCCGGGGGGAACTTCTCCAGCCGGGCCTCCATCTGCTCGCGCCCCGCCCGCTGCCCCTCCGGCCAGCAGGCCTCGAGATCCATGATGGCTTCCATGTCGCCCCAGACCGCCGACCGAACCCGGATCATCGAGCCATCTCCCGTTCTGAGCATGATTCCCCCTGAGTACCGGCAGTGTACCGAACCCTCGTGTCCCGGCAACCCCGTAGCGAGCAACGGCCCCGGCACCCCGCTCCGCCAGCCCGCCATGCCTGACAGGACCCGCGGGTTGTGCCATCCTGCTTTCATGTCCGACCATATCGCCCACATCGCCATCTGCGATGACACCTTCCGCCTGGCCTCGGCCGGGCTGAGCCTCCCGGCCCCCCTCGCCCTGGCCATCGACGCCCACCGGGAGGCCGCCCATATGGGCTCGGTCACCCGGCAGGCCGACCTGTGGTCGGTGGATCTGATGCTCTGGGCCAGCGAGCAGCAGGCCCTGCCTGCGGCCGACCGCAGCCCCCGCCATCTCGACAAGCTGGCCTTTGTGCTGGGCGCCCTCACCCACCGCGCCGCCGATCGGCTCACCAAGCCCATCACCAACTGCTTCAAAGGTGGCGACGAGGAGATCAGCGAGGCTCATATCTCGAAGATCATGCAGGATCTGTTCGTGTACCGGGAGGTGTACGGGGCCGGGAAGGGCCCCCATGCCGACCCGTTCACCGGCCTGCTGCTCGACATCCCGGCCGACGACGCGGGGGCCCGGGCCGAGGAGGCGTTCCGGGTGCTCCACCGACGGGCCCTGATCTCAATGCACACCATCCGGCCCGACTCGAGCGACATCCACGGCTGGCTGGACGCGTTCTTCCAGGCCCTCCAGACCTACCCCAAGCAGATCCGGACCTATGCCGAGCTGCTGGCCGAATGGGACCCGGTCAAGGTGAACCGCTATCTGGTCGAGAAGCATTTCTACGACCGGGACGACGCGCTGATCGTCCTGGCCCGCCGCATCCACCACGGCGGCGACGCCACCGCCGACGAGGTGGCGGCCGCCCGCGCCGCCACCGACAAGCCGCACAGCCGCTACGCCCGAGCCCTCGCCCGGGCCCTGCATTACCTGGAGGCGGCGGCCGACCTCTTCGAAGGACGGATCGGGGAGGACGAGGCCAAAGTCCGGTTCGATATCGGCGTGCCGGAGCTCGCGGAGGTGGATTGAACCGGATCCTGTTCGAGCCCGGGGAGTGCGCGGATGGACGGCTGACCCTCCGGGACGCGAGGGCGGATCACCTTCGCCACGTGCTTCGGGCCGAGCCTGGCGACGCTGTCCGGCTGGGGGAGATCAATGGCCGCCTGGCCGAGGGTCGGGTCGAGCGGGTGACCGCCGATGCCGTGGACCTGACGTTGATCTGGGGCGAGATTCCACCGCGTCCCGAGGTGGACCTGATCCTCGCCCTGCCCCGCCCGAAGGTGCTCAAGCGCATCCTCCCGCAGATCGCCGCCCTGGGGGTGGGACGGCTGTTTCTGGTCAACGCGGCCCGCGTGGAACGGGTGTACTTCGACACCCATGTGCTGGAGCCCGGATGCATCCGGACCGCCCTGACCGAAGGGCTGACCCAGGCCGGCGACACCCGTCTGCCCGAGGTGCGGGTGGAGCGCCGGCTGAAGCCGTTCGTGGAGGACGACCTCGATGCGGCCACCGACGCGGCCACCCGCTGGCTTCTGCACCCCGGCGCCGACCGGCCGATCCTGGACGCGCCCCTCCCCCCCGGCCGCCTGCTGCTCGCCATCGGCCCCGAGGGCGGATGGGTGCCCTACGAACGGGATCTGTTCGCGGCCCGGGGATTCGGTCCCGTCCACCTCCACGACCGCATCCTCCGCTCCGACACCGCTACCGTGGCCGCGCTGGCCACGGCCCATGCCAGGAGGTCAGCCGAAAAGGGACACTCCTTGTATCATTCTGTTCATTAGTTGTTTATGACTAAATTCTGTACCTTCCTTGGTTGAGGTGGAGCAGCCGCTCCTGGACCGGAACCTCGAGCGAAGGACCGTCCGGTACAGAATATAGTCGCAAAACACTAAACTCCAGGACGATACAAGGAGTGTCCCCTTTCCATCCGCTCACTCCTCCCGGACGGTGAGCTTGTCCTTCTGCAGCGCGAGGAAGGCGGCCCGCTCGCGGGCGGTGTCCTCCAGCAGACCCAGCGCCTGGTCGGCGCTCAGGCCATAGGGATCGAACTCCCGGCCCGCGCCGTGTCGGGCGAGCAGGGCCTGGTCCACCTCGTCGGCCCGCACGTAGGCCATGGTCCATTCCGCGAACCGCCGGTCGGGCGCCGGACCGTAGCTGATCAGCGTGACCTCCTCGTTCCTAGAATCCCGCACGATGCGCCGGAAGATGTCGTTCACCGCCTTCCGGTCGCCCTCCAGACATTGGACGAACCCGCGCACGGAGTAGCAGAGGGCGCCGGTCACCCCCAGGGACGGGTTGTTCCTGCGGGAGGCCTCGAGGATCCCTTCGATATCCTTGGGACCGGTTCCCCGGCTCATCCGGCTCGCGTAGATCAGACGGAACAGGCTTTCGGTCGAGTCGCTCATACGTGGTCTCCGGGTTAGGGCCATAGTACGGGCGGAACGCCGCGACGGCAAGCGGCGGGGCGCCACCCCGAGGTCGCTAGCCCTGTCAGGTTTTATGGTCGCCGCCGACCACTGGTCAATGCGAGGTTATACGTGAGCATGCATCCGATCGCCTGGTTTGTTTCGGCGCTGGTTCTGATGATGGGCCTTATGACCCTTCTGTGGGCGGTGGCCCGACGGATCGGCAACTGGGGCGTGGTGGACGTGGGCTGGGCCGGGGGCCTCGGCGCCCTGGCCATGCTTCTGATCGCCTTCGGACCGGGCGAGGCCGGTCGAAGACTGCTCCTCGGAGGCATGCTCGCCGCCTGGGCCATCCGGCTCACCGGCTACATCTGGCTGAACCGCGTGTGGAAGCGCCCGGAGGACGGGCGCTATCAGCGGCTGCGCCATCACTGGGGCGCCCGGGCCCCCCTGCACTTCCTCTGGTTCTTCCAGGCTCAGGCCGTGCTGGCGGTCCTGTTCTCGGTGCCGGTGTGGCTGGCCATGCGCAGGCCCGAGGCGTTTCCGGCCTGGTCCGATCTCGCCGCCATCCCGGTCTGGCTCCTTGCCTTGACCGGCGAGGCGGTCGCCGACGCCCAACTCGCCCGCTTCCGGGCCGATCCCGCCTCACGGGGCCGGACGTTTCGGGGTGGCCTGTGGCGGCTCTCGCGCCATCCCAACTATTTCTTCGAGTGGCTGCACTGGTGGACCTACGTGGTGGCGGGGCTCACCGCCCCGGCTGGCTGGCTCACCCTGGGCGGACCCGTGCTCATGTACGTCTTCCTTCATCGGGTCACCGGCATCCCCCATACCGAACAGCAGGCCCTGGCCTCGCGTGGCGACGACTACCGCCGCTACCAGCGCGAGACCCCGGCCTTCTTTCCCTGGTTCCCGCGTAAGGAACGCGCCCGGTCCGGCGATTAAGGACCGAACTTGCGCCGACACCGCCCGCCGGGCAGAATGCACATGCACATTCAATACGCAACGTCAGGGCCAACATGAATCTAATCGGGCTCGCGGAACAGGGGCGCGTCCCCGACCCCGTGCTTCGCTGGGGCATCCGGCGCCTCCTCGCCTCCCGTCTGCGCCAGGAGAGACGCCGCCATGGGGACGATCCCGAGGCGGCCGTGGACGCCTTCGCCGCCCGCCTCCGCGAAGCCCCCGTCGCCGTCGAACCCGACGCCGCGAACGCGCAGCACTACGAGGTGCCACCGGGCCTGTTCGAGCGGATGCTTGGCCCCCGCCTCAAGTATAGCGCCTGCCGGTTCGAGACCCCCGGCGCCTCCCTGGCCGAAGCCGAGGAGGCCATGCTCTCGCTCACCGCCGAACGCGCCGACCTCGCCGACGGACAGCGCGTCCTTGAGCTCGGGTGCGGCTGGGGCTCGTTCTGCCTCTGGGCGGCCGAGCGCTATCCGGCCTCCTTCATCACCGCCGTGTCCAACTCCCGGCCCCAGCGGGAGTTCATCGAGGCCCGCGCCGCCGCCCGGGGGATCCGCAACCTCACCGTCGTCACCGCCGACGCCAACGCCTTCGAGCCCGGCCGGCGGTTCGATCGCATCGTGTCCATCGAGATGTTCGAGCACCTGCGCAACGTCCCCGAGATGTTCGACCGCGCCGCCACCTGGCTCGCTCCCGGCGGGGCGCTGTTCCTCCATGTGTTCTGCCACCGCGAGTACGCCTACCTGTTCCAGGACGAGGGCCGTCCCGCCGACTGGATGGCCCGCCACTTCTTCACCGGGGGCATGATGCCCGCCGAAGATCTCTACACCCGGTTCGACGGCGCCCTCGTCCGGGAGGCGGTGTGGAGCGTGCCCGGCACCCACTACCAGCGCACCCTCGACGCCTGGCTGGAGCGGCTCGACCGGAACCGCGTCGAGATCGAGACCCTGATGGCCCGCACCGGCCCGCCGGAGGAGGCGGCCACCGTCCGCGTGCAGCGCTGGCGCATCTTCCTCATGGCCTGCTCCGAGCTGTTCGGCTGGCAGGGCGGCCACTCCTGGTACGTCACCCACCAGCGCTTCCGGCGCCGCCTCGACCCGCCCGAGGTCTCGGCCCCGGCCGCGCCCCCGCTGCCCGAGGGGGCTCGGGTGGCGGTGATCGGCGCCGGCGTCGCGGGCCTCACCGCCGCCTGGCTGCTCCGGCGGCGGTTCGAGGTCAGCCTCTACGAGGCCAATGGCTACCTCGGCGGCCACACCCATACCGTCGAGATCCCGCATGGCCCCGACGCCGGCGTCTGCGTGGACACCGGGTTCATCGTCCTCAACGACCGCACCTACCCCCTGCTCAATCGCCTGCTCGATCGGCTTCAGGTGCGCCGACAGCCCAGCAACATGTCCTTCGCGTTCTCGGAGCAGCCCGACGGCCTCGAATACGGCGGGGCCAGCCTGGGCCAGCTCTTCGCCCAGCCCGGCAACCTGGTGAGCCCCTCCTTCCTCGGCATGACCGCCGACATCGCCCGGTTCTTCCGGCTCGGCGCCCGCGCCCTCGACCGGGGCGAGGCCCGGGCCCTCGCCCTCCGCGACTGGCTGGACCTGCACCGCTTCGGCCCCGCATTCCGCAACCGCCACCTCCTGCCCATGGCCGCCGCCATCTGGTCCGCCCCGCCCGGCCGCATCCTCGATTTCCCGGCCGAGACCTTCCTCCGGTTCTTCGCCAACCATGGCCTCCTCCAGGTGCGGGACCGCCCCCAGTGGCTCACCATCCCCGGCGGCGCCCACACCTACGTCAAGGCCATCGTCCGCGATCTGGCCGGCGAGGTGCGTACCGGCGATCCGGTGACCTCGGTCCGCCGCGGGGACGATGGGGTCACCGTCCGCACCGCCGCCGGAACCACCACCTACGACGCGGTGGTGGTGGCCGCCCACGCCGACGAGGCCCTGGGCATGCTGGAGGATCCCTCGCCGGAGGAGACCCGCACCCTCGGGGCCTGGACCTACACCCGCAACCGGGCGGTCCTCCATCAGGACGCCTCGCTCATGCCCCGCCTGCGCAAGGTGTGGTCCTCCTGGAACGTGCTCCGCCAGGGCGCCGACGACGGCGCCCCCATCTGCCTCACCTACTGGATGAACCTGCTCCAGTCGCTCGACACCGGTCAGCCCGTGCTGGTCACCCTGAATCCCATTCGGGA
>PXDE01000374.1 GCA_003566475.1 PVC group bacterium
GTCGGTGCGGTCGTCCTGGTGGAACAGCTTGATCTGGTGATACACGTCCCAGGCCGACTTGTTGCGCGGGGTGGCCGTCAGCAGGCACACCTTGCGGCCCGTGGACAGGAAGGTCTGCATCACCCGGTACCGCTGGGTCTCGGGGTGCCGGAGGTTGTGGCTCTCGTCGATCAGCACGAAGTCCCGGTCCTTGCACCGGAAATCATTGAGCAGCCGGGCCACCCCGTCGTGGTCGTCCTCCCGGAGCAGGCCCATGGACAGGACATGGGCGTTGAGCTGATACGTCTCGTTGTACCGCTGCCACATCTCGGTCAGCGGGGCCGGGCAGATCACCAGGGGGCGGGCGTGCTCGGTCCGCTCGAAATGCTTCACCACCGCCGCCCCGATGAAGCTCTTGCCCAGGCCCACCACGTCGGACACGAACGCCCCGCCGAAGTCGCGCACCATCTGCACCGCCTGGCGCACCGCCACCTTCTGGAACTCGGCCAGCTTGCGGAAGATCTCGTCGTCCCAGATCAGATCCGGCTCCTCGTCTGACTCCAGCCGGTCCCGCACCAGCGCGTGCAGGGTCTTCATGTAGATGTCGTAGGGGGTGGCCCGGGCGGCCGCCCACGAGGTCTGGAGCTCGGTCATCAGCGTCTCGTCGAACGGCAGGGCCTCCGCCCACAGATCCTCGAACCATCGCACCAGCTCCGCGTGGTTCCGGTTTCCCTGGACCACCACATTGAGCTCGGTGTTGTGCGTGAGCCCGGACAGGGTGAGGTTCGACGATCCCACCACCGCGATGCCCTTCTCGTGGCGGGCGATCTCCCGGCCGGTGAGGTCGTACACCTTCCCGTAGTCGCAGATGTAGGCCTTGGCGTGGAGCCGTCCCCGCGTGTACACCCGCACCTTCAGGCGGTCCTCCCGGATCATCTGGATCAGCCCGCCCACCAGATCCTCGGCCTCGTCGGTCTGGTCCATCATGGCCACGGCGTCGCGGAGGTTGACGGCGGTGGTTCCGGCCAGATCCCGGGCCTCGGTGCGTTTGGGGTGGCGGAGCCGGTCGGCCTCCTCGGCGGCCAGATCGATGCGCCGGTAGCCCTCGGCCAGCATCTCCACCGTCTCCCGGTGGCTTGTGTTCCCGATCAGCAGGCGCAGCTCCTTCAGGCCCAGCACCCGCCTCGCCACCTGCTCCAGCCCGGACAGGAAGAGGTAGCCCACCGCGAACCGGGCCCGTTCGGCCGAGCCCAGCACCTCGTTCAGGTGGTCGCCCAGCCGGACGTTCCGGTTATCGATGATGTCATGGGCGGACATGGGCGGGCTCCTCGCGGTCGGATCGGCTCCGGGCGGGACCGCCCGGCCTCTTCCGGACGCCGCCCCACCTGCCCGCGCATCATGCGGGCCGGGGCGGGGGTTGGCAAGGGCGGGGAACCGTCGGTGGCCTAGTTCGAAATCCTCCCCTCTCTGTAGTTTACCCGCACCTCGATCTGTCGTAGCCTTCTTGTGGACCCGATGATGTTGGAGCCATGGCTGACCCCCTTCCCGAATACGAACGCGATGAGCCAGGATGCGGCACTCTCCCTTCGCCGCTGAGGGGAGTTTTCGATGTGCCTACCTCACGCAAGAGCCTGGGCCCCATCCCACGCCCCGAGAACCCCGACCACTTGCCGAAACGGCCGGTGGGCTTCCACCTTAGCGCCCGTGCGCTTCGACACTGCCTCGATGCGGGCAGCCGCCCCTCCTCCCATGCATCGGGGTCCGGCCAAGAGGCCCCACGATAATGAGTATTCCCATACCCTCCGGCGCATCTCTCATGGCCGCTCTTGGCCTTCCATCGGAACCCGTCCATTTCCAGACGGGAGGCTTCAAGGCCGTGTTCCGAATGCAGAACGCCGCCGGAGTAACGGAGGCGCTGAAGGCGGTCTGGCTCCCGGATTCGGCCGACCAGGTAGAGGATGCAGACTCCTTCCGAGAACAGATGGTCGCGAGAGCCACCAGGGAAGTTCAGGCCCTTGGCCAATGCCAGAGCCCCCACCTGGTCAAGCTGGGGTCGGTCCCGGCGACGCCGCAGCAACTCGATACGGGCGACTATCTGGTGTACTCCGAGGAATTCCTGCCTGGCGAGGCCCTTGGCGAGTGGCTTCGTAAGCAGTACCGGCCGGATTTCGATACGCTCAGGCTGCTAGCCTCAACCCTGATCGATCTCATCAGGACTCTGTTCGACCTTGGCTACCTGCACCGTGACATCAAGCCTGAGAACGTCATGGATACCGGCCTCCCAGACCGGCGCTTCGTGGTCCTGGACTTGGGAATCGCATTCAAGATGCACGGGACCCGCCTAACCCAGCCAGGCTTCGCCCCCGGCACGCGCCACTATATGGCCCCGGAAGTTTTCGACCCCACCCGGAGGCACGAAATGGACGTACGGCGCGATCTATACTCTGCCGCTCTCACGGTCTATGTCCTTGCCTCCGGCAGACACCCGTTCGCGCCGAACCCGGAGTCCACTGTAGCCACGATCTACCGCATCTTGCACGACAGACCTCCCCCCCTGCACACCCTGCGCCCCGATCTCCCGGCTGATTTCTGCCGCCTGGTGGACCGGTGCATCAAGAAGGATCCGGCACTGCGCTACGCAAAGCTGGAGCAAGCGCTGCACGACTTGGAGCGGTGCCAAGCATGAAGATCCTGGCCCAGCACGGCTTCGGCCCCAAAGACAAGCTCTCGCTGGCTCTTGAGGAAGACATCCTTGAGGGGGTTATCCTCAGCCCCCGATATGCACCCCCGGGACGGATGTCCGACCTTCTGGAGGAACTCGGGAAGTATGGAAATCCGGTGTATTTCGACCCGGAGTACTATGCCACAGACTACTGCGGGCATCCCATGGCGAACCTCGGCAGCCTGGAGGCATGGACATCCTATTTCTACCCGTCTGTGCGACACCACCTCATTCTCGGCACTTCGGTGGACCGGATCATCATGGATGCCTTTGAGGCGCAGAAGGGCCTTGGCCTGCGCACTTGGATCGCCCCCAATGTGTACGTTCCGAAAGCCGATTCCATCGAAGCCGGGATCGCCCTTCAGTTCATCACCAAGGCCAAGAAGCAGGCCGAGGAGCTAGGGGGCGGCACGGCCTTTGCGACCCTCGCCATCGACCGGCAGGCCATGCTCAATGCGCGTGATTTCAAAGACATCCTTCGGGCCCTCACCTCCCTGGACACGCCCCCGGACGGCTACTATGTCCTCGTGGGAAGTGATGTGCCCAGAGATCCCGGAGGCCAGGTCCGGTCTGATCTGGACCACCCGGACGTGATCGCCGGCTGGATGTACGTCAACTACGTCCTTTCCATCAACGGATGGAACGTCATCAACGGGTATTGCCACCTGCTTAGCCCCCTGCTTGGAGCCGCCGGCGCCCACGCCTGCGCCAGCGGGTGGTTCTCCGGCCTGCGGACTTTCTCCATGCGGAAGTATCTCCGCGGGCCGGCCGGGGGACGGGCGCCACTCATCCACTATGTCAGCACACCCCTGATGGCCCGGGTCCGGCAGACCGACCTTGAGGCGTTCATGGAGGTCGTGCCCGAAGTCCAGTCCGACACCCCTCTCGACAGCGTGTATCTGTCCGGCGAGGTGAGCCGGACCGAGGAGGCCATTCAATCCTGGGAGGCCCTGCGGAAGCTCTCCGGCATGTTCTGCACGGGAAACGTGGGGTCTGATCTTGAACGGCTCGCCGTACATCTGAAGCGTGCGGCCGAGCTCTGGACGGAGCTTCAGGAAGCTGGCTTCTCCAGTCAGATTGAGGCCAACCTGGAACGGATCGAGGCCATGCGACAGGGGATTCGGCGGTTTACCGAATGGGCAGAGATCGACTAGCCCTCGCCACGCATCCGACCGCGTGGAGCGCGTATCGAGGGGATCGGGGCCGGAGGGCGCGGGGCGTGAAATAGGGCTGGATCCTCCCGGACTCGGGACCGTAACCCCATAGTCCCACCTTCGCCTTGCGGAACGTTTCCAGGTAGCTCAAGGCAGCCTCGACAACTGCTTCCGGAAGGACCACGAACGTCTGGTGCGCATAGAACCGATAGCGGACGGCCTGATGGAGCGCCTGCCTCCAGTGAGAGAGCTTGCACTCAAAGGCCCGGGTGCGTGGCTGCACCATTCTGCAGAACTCTTCCACCGTCGGGTAGGACACGCCGGGCACCTCTGCCCATGCGACGGCCAGAAGGTCGGCGATTCCGTACCCGTTCACCGGGATCTCCCGGGCCAGGGCAAGCTTGTTCCGGGTCGCCTTCCGGTGAATGCGCCCTGCCTGGTCAAGGTAGGCCCTTGAGAAGGCCAACGTGAAACGGTCCTCTGGCGTCGTGGCGCCCTTCCGCCCAGGGAGGTTCCGCCGGGGCTCCGCGAACAGAAACCTCGGAATGTCCAATACCGTTTGGCTCATATGTCGCTAATGGGTAGATGGTTGCATGGCGTGGTCCGAGTCGGCCAGACGCTGCGCCCCGTAGGCCGCAACCTGGAGCGCGGTCGTGTAGAACCGCTCCGGATCCTCGCTGAAATGCGACCGGACTAGCGCCCGAAGCTGCTCCGCTGTGGCCATCGACTCCCCTCCGCTACGTCATCCGCCAGCCCTTACTGTATCGGACTCCCCACGGCTTCTCCACCCAAAAGCGCAGGCCCGTCCAAGGCCTGGATGAGCTCGGCCAATGCCTCGACGCCTCTGGGAGGGTGCTGGCGTCAGGCCAGATCCATGCCCGTGGTCGCCCGGGGTGGCGCGGCGGTGCCCCGTCCCCGGGTCATGCGAGTCGCCTCCTCGGGTCCGGCCCAGTGTGGAAAGGCGGAATGCGTAAGGTCACTCGGCACTACGGGGCAAGCAGAGCCTCGATGGACGAGATGGACCGGACCATGGACGCAAGCTGGTCGCGTGCCTGATCTGACCATTCCACGTCTTGCCCTCCCAGCACCGCCTCCAGCGCGACCAAGGCACTCAAACGTTCATCATGATCAGGATCCTGCACGATGAGCACCAGTGCCTCGGAGGCTAGGGCCGAAATAACCGCACGATTCCTGGTTGGGACATTGATACGGAGTGCGGTGCCAACAACCCACTGTCGTGAGTTCTGCGTCCCAACACGTGCCACGTGGCCCAGACAGGCCCCAAGGGAATCCAGCGCTTCATCCTCCCTGCCCTGCGTCGATTCCGCTGCGGCAATATGTGCCCAGAGGATGGCGGCCAAGGCCGCATCTTCGACTAGCGGAGCGGTCGCGCGCGCCCGCTCTGGCATACCCATTCCGCAAAGCCGCGCCGCGATGGCGACCCTCGCTCTCTCAACGGAATTGTCTAGCACCATCAGATCAACCAGGGCCTCCGCTCGGTCGAACTGCGCGGCGCTGGTCATGGTGAGGGCCAAAGAGGTCAAAATGCGGTTCCGCTCCAGACCAGGTTCCATCCCAGTGGCTGCGTCATGGGCCATGGCCAGCAAATCCAGTGCCTCTTTCCGGTCCCCTTGAGCCAGGCGTACCTCCGCCATCCGGATCAAAAGCCGGGACCGACCCTCCCTCTCATGGATATGCCCCGCAATCTTGTCAGCCTTGCCCCATTCCCCGGCTTCGGCATATAGGGCGCCGATGCGACCGAACAGAACGCCGCTTCTAGCCTCGTCCAGAAGTCCGACGCCTTTCTGCTCTACCTCGGACAGGATTCCAACAGCTAGTGTCAACTCCCCGTCCGCAATGGCAGTTTGTGCAACATCGCACAACACCGACAACCTTCTATCCATGGCCGCAACCTGCCGCGCGACTTCAGCGGCCTCTTCAGTCAAACCCGCCAGGGCTAGAATGGATGCCGCGTCACGCAGCGCTGAGTCCCGGTTCCAACCATCATTCATGCCACGGATCCGAGACAGCATCGTCCGCGCGGCAGCCTGAGCCTCTGCCTCCCGCCCCGTTCGGCCCAGGCAGACGATGCGCAGTCTCTCCCCTCCACTCCTCCAATGCTCCTGAAGAGAATCCCATGCCCCATTGCGAGCCATGTCCAGGAAGGCTAGTGCCTCGGGCCACCGCCCGTATCGTCCGAACTCCTCGGCGATCTCCAGCAGAAAGCCAGCAAGCTCCCTGGGGCTCGCGACCGCCTCGGCCCAGGCACGGGCCTGCTCAAACGCCTCCTCAGCCTGCGCAAGAGAACCTGCGGCCAAGTGCTCCATTCCGCGCATGTGCCAGATCCCCGCCGCCCTTTCTCGGTCTCCTTCGGCACGGGCCAACAAGGCCAGATGCGTGCCCAGATCCCGTTCGGCAAGCGCATACGACGTGACGACCTTCTCCAGCGCGAGGAAGTCGTCGATGGGCCGTCCCCATATGAGCGCATCGCCCTTTACCACCGACACCGCAAGCTGGGTCGCCCCGTAGGCATCAAGGAGATGGGTAAGGTTACGCTTCGAAGCCGAGTACGATTCCAGGAGTTCTGAGTAGGTACGGATGGTGCTGCGGCTTAGCCATCCAAGGTTGGCCTGGACATAGAGCTGGTTCGCCTCCTGCTCCGGATCCAGATGGACCACCCTAGGCCCATCGGGATCCCCATCCTCCACGTCAGTACTGACCGGTGAGCACGCGCCCCCGAACACCATAGAGGCTAGCAAGATCGGAGCGAGACCCTGGCGGACCACACATCGCCGCACGAATGGGCCTAGGCGACGAAGCCCACCCCGAAGAACGCCCATGCCCTCGGTCATCATCACCCCTCCCCCCGGATCACCTTCACCTCATCCACCTTGCCCAGATCGTCGAGCATGGCGTCGATTCGGTCTCGGGAGCGGGCCAGGAGGGACTCGAGTTCGGAGCGTTTGCAGGCCTTGGGGACTGCGGAGAGATCAGGGGGCTTCAGCCCGGCCGTCTCGTCGAACAGCCGCAGCTTCTTGGCGTGAAGCTCCGACGGGAAGAACAGCTCGAACACCAGCCCGTCCAGCCACCCCTCGAACGCCTCCACCATCTCCGCCTGCGCCCCATCTACCACCTTCGCCGCCTCCGGCCCATGCAGCCAGGTCAGCATCCTGACCAATCGCTCGACCTGGGCCTGCTGGGCCGGCGTGGCCGGGGGGAGGGGGATCTGCGCCATGTAGATCGACTTGTACCGAAGGTACCCGCCTCGGATGCGAGGGCTGAGTTGAGGGTAGTAGAATCCGACGACCGAGGAGTTCAGAATAGCTCCGATCAAAGCTGTCGCACCGGGGATGAGAAACAGGGTGCAGTCTGGGAACAGGCCGGCTGAATCAAGTGCAAACCGCCCGTTCGGAGAGATGTCTGGATAGACGATCTTCGCTCCCGCGAACTCCTGCCAATACGCGGTGTTGTCCTGGATCTCATACCACTCATACGGGCCGGGCTTGCGACCACCATCGATGCCAGGGGTCAGCCTCTTCCTGAACGGCTCCAGGTGCCGCCGAATGGCTGGGTACTTCCGGATGTCGATCCCCCGTCGCGTGAAGATCAGCCACAGATCCTGCGGTTCGCACCGCCACCTCTTCACATCCCGGCCTCGGAGGAACGGTTTGAGCACGTCCTTGGACGACGGATGTTCGGCGATGAGCCGGTCGCGGGTGGCGCGATCCACCACAAAGGCCTCGTTGAAGCCGGTGAGGACTCCGCGATAGAATCGTCCCCCGACATACTCCCCCAGCGGGGTTCCGGCCTTGCGGAGCCGATCCAGCAGGCGGAGAGTGACCCCGCTCTCTAGTCGCCATCCATCCGGGGCCAGCTCCTTACGGGCCAGGCCGAACGCGTCGCGGTCGAACTGGTCCGATGACCACGGTGCGTCCGGACCGCCGATCCACGGCTCGACCCGCTCGACGAACTCGTCGA
>PXDE01000584.1 GCA_003566475.1 PVC group bacterium
CCTGCTCGAGCCGGTCGGCGGGCACCCGGCGCTCGCGGCCCCGGGAGGCCCGCCACTGGTCCCAGCACCGGGCGACGATGTCGGGCGGAGCGACCGCCCGCCGGACCAGCCGGGCGAAGCCGGTGAGGTGGTCGCGGCCGGCGCGGACGGCCGGGGCGTCGTCCTCCCCCTCCGGATTCCGCCAGCGCGGGGCGGGCATCAGGCTGGTGGCGTTGCGCCAGGCGAACAGGCCGGCCAGAAGCAGCACGCCGACCACCAGCCCGTGAAGCCGGAACCGCCACATGAGATTGGCGGCGGCGGTCCGATGCTCGGTGCCCAGGTGGGCCTCGTCGAACCAGACCCGGTGATGGCCATGGGCCAGCCAGGCCAGCAGGCCGGGCGCGGGATCCTTCCGGAGCGCCTCGTTGCTGACCAGAAAGGAGTCGGCCATGAGCACCAGCGACCCGGCGCCCCAGGACCGTTCGATGATGGCCGGTTGCGTCTGGACGTGGTAGACGGTGCGCCACGCCGGGTCGAGGTCGGTCCAGCGGTTGGCCCCGCGCCAGCCGACGTCCCCGGGCAGGCCCGGCTCGTCGGTCCGTGCGAGCTCGGCGCGGGGCGTCAGCTCGATTCGGCGGACGACGGGCCAGAGGGGGGCGAGGTCGAATCCCCAGCGGGCGCGGAGGTTCACCCAGGGGGCCTCGCCGTCGGGAGGCGTGGGCCGGGGGAAGTACCCCGGGTCGCCGACCTCCTCCTCCACGTCCTCCCCGGGGGCGGCGCTGTCCTCGCCGGTCCAGGTCCGGGGCGGGCCGCGCTGGGTCCGGAGGGATTCGGGACGAAGGGAGACCACCACCCGCCCTCCCCTTTCCATATAGGCCTCGAGGGCCTCGGCCAGGGGCTCCGGCGCCCAGCCCATGGTGGCGGGGGGCACCCCGAACCAGAACAGGGCGCCCGGTGGAAGGCGGGACAGATGGGCGTACGGGGAAAGGTGCCGCTCGGCCCTCACCCCCGGCTGGGCGTCCAGCGCCTCGAGGAGAGCCCGGACGCCCATGGGGTCGGACCGGAACGAGGAGTAGGCCGGATAGGTGTCGCCGGCGTCGAACCGCAACTGGAGCAGCCGGACCATCCCGGCGGCCAGGAGAAGCAGGAGGAGCAGGCCGCCCCAGCCGCTGAGGGAGCGCCTATCCATGGGACCGGACCTCCGCGAGGCGCCGGGTCAGCTCGCCGAACCCCGCGTCGGTGGCGGGGTGGGGTCCGTACCACACGGCCTCGAACCGGAC
Organism: PVC group bacterium; assembly: GCA_003566475.1. Classification (GTDB taxonomy): domain Bacteria; phylum Verrucomicrobiota; class Kiritimatiellia; order SS1-B-03-39; family PXDE01; genus PXDE01. Next base: position 1,260 of record PXDE01000584.1, read on the forward strand.
GGTCGCCGCCGCGAGGGCGCGGCAGGACACGGGCAGGGCATGGCGGCGGCGGCTGAGCTCGTCCACGAATTGCCGGTTGGTCTTGCCGGGCCGGATGTGGAGGAGCTTCTGCTCGGACAGCCAGGCCAGCATGGCCAGGTAGAGCGCCCGCATGGCCAGGCGCAGGCGTCCCTCGGCCCGCATGCGCTCCGCGAGATCGACCCACTGGTCGGAGGGCAGGCGGTCGGCGGTGATGGATTCGTCGGCCAGCTCCCGATGGTCGACCGGCGCGAAGGGCGCGGGGGTCCGGGCGCGGAGGCGCCGCCGGTGCCGCACCCCGGCCACCACTGCCCAGATCAGCATGCCCGTGGAGGCGACGAGGGCGAGGAGGGCGCCATAGCGGAGCATGATCTCCCAGCGGTCGGGGCCTTCGGCGTCGGGAGGAAGCGGAGGCGGCGCGAACCACTGTCGGATGCGGCGGGACAGCGACTCCAGCCAGAGCCGGGCCCGCCGCACCCCGTCCTGGACCCGGAGCATCACCCCCTCCAGCCATTGAGCGAACGCGGTGTCCTTGAGCAGGGCCTCCTCCTCCCGGGGCATCCGCCAGGCGTACCGCGGGTGATCGAGCACCGACCGCAGGGAGGCCTCGAGGGCGTCGGGCCGCACCGTCCAGCCGGCAGGCCCGCGGTCGCGTGTCTCGGCTGGCCGGGAACGCGGGTCGGCGGCGTCACGCGTCGGCGGGTCGGCCGCCCCGGAGGTGGTGGCCGACACCATCCCCCCACCCGGGACTCCGTCGCCGGACCGGGCCGGGACAGGATCCGAGCCGAAGGCGGGGGCCACGACGGCCGCGAGCAGAAGGGCCGCCGCCGGAGCGAGCCCCGGCCTCCGGCGCAGGCGGGCCCGGAGATCGTCCCCCGTCCGCAGCGCCTCGAACTGGATGCAGCGCAGGACATGGAAGGTCCTGAAGACCGGATCGGCGGCCAGGTAGGTCAGGGCGAGCACGGTGAGCAGAAACGTGCTGTTGGCCACCACCATGGGGTTGCGGGTGACCGGCGAATCGAGGCCCAGCAGGGCCTTGGCCAGGAGGGGCAGCAGAATGAGGGCGGCGGTGATGTTGGCCAGGGTCACCGCGACCATGAGGCCCGCCGACGCGTGGAAGCGGAGGTTCTGGAGCGGCCAGCGGAAGCAGGCCCGGCCGGCCCGGGAGGCCAGCGAGGACAGGCTGGGATCCCGTCCGTCGCCGAGGACCGTCGCCGCCTGGAAGAAGGCGTAGGTCCAGGGCAGGGGGAGCACGAGGATCGCCGACACCGGGACCAGCAGGACCCCCACCGCCTGGAACACCGCCTGGACCCCGATCATCTGCAGGGCCTCCAGCGGGGTCCAGCGGGGAGGGCGCTCCCCCAGCACGTGCTGCCGGAGCCGGGCCGCGAAGACGGTATGCCATACCTTCATCCATACGAAGAGCGCGGCCAGGCCCAGGGCGGCCCCCACCATGCGACGAGGGGCCTGGGCGTGCCAGCTCATGTCGGCGCAGAAATACAGGAATCCGAGGAGGAAGGGCACGGTGCCGATCAGATAGGCGGACCCCACCGGCGCCGGCGCGTGCCGCAGGGCACCGAACGCCTCCTCGAACAGGCCGGCCCGGGCGGGAGGGGATGGTCTCATGGCCACAGCAGATAGCTCCCGTCATGGACGGCGGCGGGAAGTCGGACCAGGAACCGCCCGAGCGCGATGAACCAGAGCCAGACCAGGACCAGGCCGGCCAGGGCCCGGAGGGTCCAGCCGACGGCGATCCAGCCCGGCGACCGGGGCCGGGAGGCGGCGGTGAGGCGGGTGAGGCAGTCCAGGCAGAGGACGCGGCCCCGGTGCTCGGTGACGCATTCCCGGCAGAAGGGCCGGCGGCACTCCGGGCAGCGGGCGGCGGCGGGCCGGGCCGCGTGGTGGAAGCAGCGGGCGGCGGCGGGGGCGGTCATGCGGAGGTCTCCTCCGCCGGCGGGGCGGCCGCCGCCACCAGAGGCCGGAGCGCGGCCAGGAACCGGTCGGCGGCGCGGGTCCGGTTGAGGGCGGGCATGAGGTGGAACCCGGTGACCGTGCGCACCCAGGTCCGGCAGGTGGGGCCGAGCAGCTCGTTGAGGAGAAGGCAGAGGGCGAGGCCGACGCCCGCGCCCAGCGCGGTCCAGCGGAGGCGGCCGAGCAGGAGCGAGGCGTTGAGGAACATGGTGGCCGCGCTCATGGCGAAGACCAGGGTCCAGATCCGGCGGGACCGGCTGGGGCTGGTGTAGACGCCCAGGATCTGCCCGTAGTCGAGCCGGTGATAGCGCTCGGAGAATCCGTGGTTGGCCACGGAGAGGAGATGGTCGTCGCCGGCCCACAGGGTGTGCCGGGCCAGCATCACCCGTCCGGGCAGGCGGCGGTAGTCGCGTCGGCGCGGGCTCATAGCAGCCGGTTCCCGTAGAGGAAGAACAGGATCCACAGGGCCATCTGGGCGAGTCCGGACAGCATGGCCACCCCGTGGCGGAAGCGGGACCGGTTTAACATGCCGAGGGGGCGCTTCCACCATCGGATCACCATGGCCACGGCCAGGGGTCCGCTGAACAGGGACAGGGGGGGCATCAGAACCAGGGGGAGCACGGCCACGGCCATGGCCACGGCGTCGTAGAGGATCCGGTAGCTTTCGAACCGTCCCTCCTCGCTCTCCACGATGCGGAGGTGCAGACAGGCCCCGCAGAGGTGATCGCCATCCACCGCGAATCCGCAGAGCCCGCAGACATGGCGTCCGCAGCCTTCGCAGGAACCGGTCGCCTGGAGTCCGGGGTGGGCGAAACACTCGGCCTCGCCCGGCGCCGCCTGGGGCGGGGCGTCGGACCCCGCCGACGCGGAGAGGCGGGGACGCTCGTTGAGGACCGTCGCCGTGACGCCGCGCCGGCAGGCCAGGCATTCCCAGGTGTAGGGTCCGGGGGGTGCGCTTTCCGGAACCGGGACCGGCGGCGCGGCCGCCCCGCAGTGGGGACAGGTGTGGGTCACGCCCGCCGCTCCGTCCGGTGCACCCGGGTGTTGCAGATCAGGTCGTGCAGCATCTGGCCCCCGGGATCCCAGGCCACCCGCAGATAGCCCAGCCCGAGGGGCATGGCGCTGCACCACACCGCGACCGCCCGTCCCAGCGCCCTCCCCCAGGAGAGCGTGCCGCCGGTGTCGTCGGCGGACACCCGGATGCCGGTGGCCAGCTTGCCTGGCGTGCCGCCCCACCGGTGCAGGCACCAGGCCTCGATGATCACCGGCAGCCCGAACAGATAGACCAGCGCCACCGGGGCCAGGATGCCGACCGAGAGCACAGTCAGGCCGAGCGAGCGGTGGAGCACGGGAATGGCCGCGATCAGGGGGAAGGCCAGGATCCCGGCCAGCATGGCCTGCGCCGCGCCGACCATCATCCCGTCGATGACCCGCGCGGTGAGCCGCGCCGCCGGGTTCGCCTTCGCGGTCTCCGTCCAGACCCGGACCGTCCGCCCCTCCCGGATCCGGTCCACCACCCAGGGGCGGCAGGACGCGCAGACCGGATGCGGTCCCAGCCAGGCCAGGCGGTCGGCGGCCCCGGACGTTCCACAGGCCACGCAGCGGCTGGTGTCCGGCACGTCCCGCCGGGCGGCCCGGCGCCGCCGGACTTCGTGCCAGGTCCGCCAGCCCTCGCGGACATCCACCACCACCAGGGTATGGGGCCGGATCGCCCCCTGGGACGCCAGGACTTCCATCTCCTCCCAGGCCACCGGGCCCCGGACCACCCGGTCCACATCGCGATAGTACCCGTTCACAGAGCAGACTAAAGCACGGCCGACCCCGGGTTTCCACCTCGGAACCCGAAGAGGGCGCAAAAAAAGGGCTTGCCCTGAAGGCCGTCCGGGGGGTATGCAAACGATCCAGCAGACAGCACGCCGGGAGGGGAGTGCCGTGAAGGGATTCGGCGAAACCATCTATAGAACCAGCACCCTGTTGCTCGGGGCGTTCCTGGTGGTGGGGTCTCTCTGGTTCATCGGAGGCCCGATCCGCGAGTACCGGGAGCTTCAGGCCCGTCAGGCCCGCATGGAGGATCAGCTCCGGGCCCGCCAGGAGTTCGTGCAGTCGTTGCGTCGGCAGCAACTCGCCCTCCAGAACGATCCCGCCGCCGTCGAGCGGTTCGCCCGGGAGCGTTTTGGCCTTGCCTTGCCCGGGGAGACCGTGGTCAAGTTCCATTCCGACACCCGGGGCTCCGCCCCGCCCTAAGACCGGGCACGCGGGGCCGGGCGCCGGAAGCCATGCCGGGGGCGGATTTGCCCCAGGAATGGCATGAAAGCTGCTCGTTTCTAGGTATCGGCCGTGAAACCCCACCCCCAGTCCAAAGGGAGTCCGCATATGAAGCACCTGACCCGCGCCGTGACCCTGCTCGCCGCCCTCGCCGTCGCCACCCCCGCCCTGGCCCGGCCGCCCGGGATGGAGGACGAGCCGAAGCCCGTGGACTCCCCGTTCACGGTGCGTCTCGACTACACCTACGACGACTCGCTGAGCCTGGGCCGGTCCGGGCACGGCTTCGAACTGGGGTTCGGCCGGTATCTCTACGAACGTAGCGAAGTCTACGTGTTCTACGGGTTCAACAAGGCCAGCCGGTCCGACCAGCATACCGCCGGCCTCGCCGCCGAGACCACCTACTGGATGAAGCAGGACATCCCCCTCCGCCCCACCCTCGGAGCGGGGCTCGGATATGCCTCGGCCAAGCTGGCCGACGAATCCAACGAGGACGGGTTTTTCGTCCGCTTCTCCGCCGGGCTCAAGCTGGAACTCCACCCCGACGCCCACCTCGCCGGTGGCGTGAACTTCTACGTGTCGCCCAGCGACATCTTCCCCAGCGGGAACTCGGCCACCGACACCAACGTCACCTTCTTCCTCGGCCTGCGCTTCCACTACTAGGCCAGGCGCGTTTCAGCGAACCATCGGCCACGGCCGGACCGGGCAGCCGGTCCGGCCGTGGTGGTCCGCGTTGCGACACCAGGAAGCTCCATCCCCACAAGCCGCGGTTCGCCAGAAGGATGACCCCGACGTGGCATGGGGGTGCCTGGCCGGGCAAAGGCGCAAGGGTCGGGCAGGAATGACCGACCTGCCCGGGCCACGCCGCCGCCACAGCCGGGGGGCTCCCCCTTGTGGCGGCCGTTCGACCGAGTCTTCGAGGGAGAACGGCTCCGGGCGGAGGACGAGGGAGAGGACGACGCGGGACAGAGGTCGAACACGCTTGGCGGAAGCCGCTCTCCTTCGCAGACTCAGTCGAGCGGCCGCTACAGGGCGTTGGACACTGCCGTGGTGTCTCACTGCCTTCATCCGGCTGAACCTAGGGATTCAGCGGCGGCGACTGACCACTGACTAACGACCCCTGCCCACCTCCTACCGCTTACGGATCACCGATCACTGACCACCACGCCCCCCGCCGCCTGCACCACATTGTGGAGCAGCATGGTGATGGTCATGGGCCCTACCCCGCCCGGCACCGGGGTGATCCACGCCGCCTTCTCCGCGCAGGAGTCGAAGTCGGCGTCGCCGACCAGGCGGAATCCGGACTTGCGCGATGCGTCGGGAATCCGGTTCACCCCGACATCGATCACCACCGCGCCGTCCCGGATCATGTCGCCGGTGAGGGTGCCCGGGCGTCCGGCGGCGGCCACCACGATGTCCGCCCGGCGGGTGTGCGCGGTCAGATCCCGGGTCCGGGTGTGGCAGAGGGTCACCGTGGCGTTGCCCATCTCCCACTTGCGGCTGAGCAGGATGGCCAGGGGCTGGCCCACGATCTGGCTGCGGCCGATGATCACCACCTCCGCGCCGGCCAGCGGGACGCCGGTGTGCCGGATCAGGTGCAGAACCCCGTGGGGGGTGCATGGGAGAAACGCGGGGAGCCCGAGCACCATCCGGCCCACGTTCACGGGATGGAACCCGTCCACGTCCTTCTCCGGGCGGATGGTGGTGATCACCTCCCGCTCGATGGAGCTGTCGGGCAGGGGGAGCTGGACTAGGATGCCGTGAATGTCGCGGTTCTCGTTGAGTCCCTCCACCGCGGCCAGGATGTCGTCGCGGGCAGCGTCCGCGGGCAGGTGGATTTCCTGCGAATAGATCCCGCAATCGGTGCAGGCCTTCTCCTTGGCCGACACGTAGCTACGCGAGGCGGGATCGTCGCCCACCAGCACCACCCCCAGGCCGGGGACCGTGCCCTTGGCCGTGCAGGCCGAAGCCGCCGCCGCGATGCCCTCCCGCAGCGTCGCCGCCACCTCCTTCCCGCTCAGAATCTTCGCCGACATGACCCTCTCCAGGCTGGGGACCGGGCTTGCGACCACCGCGCCCGGGGCTCCGTCCGCACGTTGTAGCACGGCCCGCCGTCCTCACCAACCCCGGAGGAGCCCCCCAAATCCGCACGCAAGCCGGACGCCGATCTCACCCAGGCGGACGTGGCCGGTCCCCGTGGGACGGACGTCCTCGTCCGTCTCCGCGCTGTCCGGAGCCTGAAACGCCCTTGGTGCAGCGTGAAACGCGGGCC
>PXDE01000559.1 GCA_003566475.1 PVC group bacterium
ACATCCAGTCCCTGATCTTCGGGACGGTGTTGTTCATGGTGGGCTGCTTCCTGATGACGGTGGGCATTCTGGCCGACATGGTGAATGGCAACCGGCGCCTCATGGAGAAGATCCTCATCAACCAGCGCCGAACCATGCTCCAGTCGGCCCCGCCGGCCGTCCCGCCGTTGATCCCCGAGGTCCGCCTGGGCGGCCCCGAGCCCTCCACGGAGACCGCGATGGCCCGGGAGCGGTCGGACGGGGAGGCGGCCTCGGTGGATCCGGCCGGAGAGGGCGTGGTCTCCGGCTCCTCCTGGATCGGCTCCTCGTAGGGCCTCGGGGCGGATCCGAGCGCGTCGCGGGACCGAAGCGGGGGAGGATCGAGGACGGGCGGCGGAGGCTAGCGCAACGTCTGGAGGAGGACGTACAGCGGCCAGGGAAGGTGGCGGAACCGGACCGCGCGCACGCCCATGCCGTCGCGGGTGGTGAAACGGAAGCACGATGGCCGGTCGGAGCGGACGATCCGGCTCACCGGGATTCTACGGCCATCGAGATCCAGCCATACCCAGTCAAAATAACGGATGCGCCGTTCCAGCTCGGCCAGGGTCACCCCGCCGGGATCACCGACCTCGCGCAGGCGTTTGAACCGACGGCGGCCGAAGTAGGTTCCTTTGCCCTCCTGCGGGAGACCGGGATCACGGTCCCGGATCCGATCCAGAACCTCGGGCAGGCGCCGGGCCGCCTCAGCCGTCTTCCGGTCCTCGGCCGCCCACCCGGGCTCAACCGCGACGGTGGCGATACCGTCCTGGAGTAGGATGGGGCCGGTGTCCAGGCGCTCGTCCATGCGGTGAAACGTGAACCCGACCCGGGGCTCGCCGCGGTACAGGGCCCAGTGGGTCACCCGAAGCCCCCGGTAGTCCGGAAGAATGCCGTTGTGGTAGTTCACCGCCATGTCGAACACGTCCAGCAGCTCGGGCTGGAACCGGATCAGGCAGCCCAGGGAGAGGGCCACGTCGGGCCCGCCCGGATCCCGGAGCCAGGTCAGGAAGGCCGAATCATGCAGCCCCCCGGGGGGCGGGTACCGGAGGGAGAGCCCATGCCTCCGGCAGATTCTGGCCAGGCGGCGCCTGGTCATGGGCGCGGGATCGCGCCGCGAGGGGTTGAACAGCCGGACGATCACCCATGCCGCCACGCGGCGGGCGTAGCTGCGGAGGGCGGCGCGCCGGCTCCGGTGTCCGGTGTCGATGACATCCGTCACCCGGATATCGTTCCGGAGGGCGACGGCGTCCAGAGTGGCCCGGGTGAGATCCTGAGCGAAGGCCATCCGGGAGTCGGTGAAGATGACCGCCCGGTCCGGAGGCGGCCGCTGGTAGACCGCCTCATACGCCTCGGCCACGTCCTTCCAGGTGCAGGACCGGCGCACATGGCTCCGTGCTGATGTGCCGATGCGGGCGAGGGCCTTCGGGTCGGACAGCAGGCCGACGGCCTCGTCCAGCCATCCCGGACGGCTCGGATCGACGATGCGCCCGTTCTCCCCGGAGGCCAGCAGGTCACGGGCGCCGCCGGTGTCGGTGGTGATCACCGGGAGGCCGGACGCCATCGCCTCGAGTACCGCGTTGGACATGCCCTCGTGTTCGGAGAGAAGGACGAAGGCGTCCGCCTCGGCGTACAGCGCGGGCATGGCCTCGGCCGCCACCGGGCCCCGGAACTCGACCACGTCGGCGACCCCCAGCCGACCCGCCTGGTCCCGCAGCGCGTCGCGCAGCGGGCCCTGACCGGCCACGGTCAGCCGCACCGGACGGTCGATATGGCGCTTGAGATGGGCGGCCAGGGCGATCACGAGGTCGATCCGCTTGCGGGGAATGAGCTGGGCCACCGTGAGCAGCCGCAGGGGCTCGTCGGCCGCACGTCGCCTCCGGGGGGCCTGGAACCGCTCCGCCTCCACCCCGTTGGGAACGCACAGGATGGGCCCGCCCCACGTCTGGCCGGCCAAAATCCGGAGATCCTCGCTGTTGGCCACCACCGCCCGGGCCTCGCTCCAGACCCGGCGCAGCCGGGGGGTGGCCAGTCGCATGAGCGGATGGGACCGGGCCAGGCGGAACCCCGGAACGTCCGAGCCCCGGAGCGATACGATGTAGGGAATGCCGTGGACGGCGGAAAGCCGCCGGGCCACCTCGCCGCCCGGCCAGGAGAAGAAGGCGTGGATCCGGTCGATCTTCCGGTCGGCGAGAAGGCGCCCCGCCTCCTGGCGGGCCCGGACCGCATAGGCCTGGAGCTGGCGGAGGGTGAACGCGCCGCCGACGGTTCCGGGGATCGCCACCCGAATCACCTCCACCCCATCCTCCACTCCGCGGGAGGTGGAGGCGGATGAACCCGCCGTGACCACAACCACACCATGGCCTCTCCGCGCCAGCTCCCGGCAGAGGCTGGCGCAGGCATGGGACGCCCCGCCGGCGACCGGAGGATACTCCTGGTTAAGGACAAGCAGGTTCATGTCGGGCCAGAGCCGAGGCCAGACTGAAGCGCCTCGCGGTAGGGGCGGGCCGCCGACTCGGGATCCGGGCCGGCGTCGTGAAGGGCCTCGCGAACCCGTTCCCGGTCGCGGAGCAAGGCCCGGATCATGGCCTCCATGCGGGCGGCACCATCGGGGGCGGCGGCGGCGGCGATGTCGAGGGTGCGGTCGCCCTGACCGAACGCCTGAAACAGCTCGGTGACCTTCGGCACGTGAGGAAAGGCGACCGAGGGGACGCCCATGGACAGGGCGAGCAGAGCGGCATGCATCCGGACGCTGACGAACAGGTCGCACAGGCCGGCCAGGGCCTTGGCCAGGGTCGCGTCGCCGTCCAGCGGGACCATGGTCACCGGCAGGCCCGCGCGCTCGGCGAGGCGGGCGCCCCAGCGGGAGTCGCGTTCGCCCTCCCAGTTCACCATGGGGAAGAAGAGGAGCCGGACCTGGACGTCGCCGAAGGCGTTTCGCATCGCGACGGCCAGGTTGTCGAGGAACCGGAGGAACCGGGGATCGCCCTGGGCCCGCGCGGCTTTGCGGGCATAGGGTAGGATCCGTCGGGATCCCAGATGGAACCATTGGCGGACATTCACCCCCACCCAGAGCTCGCCGGGGGCGGGTTCGATTCCGGCCTGACGGCGAAGGTGGTCCAGGGCCTCGTCCCGATCCGCCGGTCCCAGCAGCACCACCGGGTCGGGGGCCTGGTCCACCCGCAGATCCCGGGGGCCGAGGGTTCTCGCCCACTCGCAGGAGGTGGGGTCGCGGCCCACGAACCGGCTCAGGCCGCTCAGCGCCCGGGCGGCCAGGAACCGACCTGGCCGAGTCCGGAGGGGGCCGATCCCCACCCCCAGCCCCACCACCGGACGGCCCAGCCCCCGTCGCACCCACAGGAGCACGGTGGCCCAGTAGAGATTTTTCACCAGGCTGGAGTCATCCTGGAGAAGCTGGCCGCCCCCCCAGACGACCAGATCCATGGCCCGGATCTCCCGGGCCCGCCAGACCAGCGATAAGGCGTTGGGACCCAGGATGTCCGCGGCGAACTCGCGGCGGTCCCGGTCGGGAGTCTTGGACAGGATCGACACCCGGGCCCCCGGCCAGATGCGGCGGATCTGCTGGATCAGAGCGGCCCGGATCGCGCGGTCGCCCAGATTGGCGCGGACATCGCCGGCGAGAAGGAGCAGGCGGGGAGCGGAGGGGGAATCAGCCATAGGTGTCCGGGAGGCTAGAGGCGTCGCGGGCGGCAGGTCAAGCGAGGTGGCCTGCTTCCTCCGTCTCCCGCTGGCTCACCTTGCTGATGATGGGCCGGATCTTGCCGTTGGGGTCGGGGGGGATGACCTCCAGCCGCTCGACCTCGACCCGATGGGCGCCCAGGTGGGCCGTGAAATGGGCCTTGGTCTCCTCGGGAACGCGGTCGGCCCCCTCGCCATGGAGCACCACCTGCACCCGGATGTGCCCGAGCGCCTCCTCGATGATCCGGCACTGGATCACGGAGCGGGCGGCTTCCGGGGTCATGCTCTTGATCCAGCGGGACATCCGGCCGGTCACGACATGGCCGTCGGCGTGGTGAAGCAGTTCCAGGGTCCGTCCCTCGATGCGCCGGATGGAGGCGCCCCGCCATCCGCATGGGCAGGGCTCCCGGGTGATCACGATCCGGTCGCCAAGCTGATAGCGGATAAGGGGCATGGCCCGGGCCGGGAAGCAGGTGACCAGCGCCTCGCCCTCGGTCTCGTCGGGAACCGGAACTCCGTCCCTGACCGCCTCGATCCAGAGATCTCGGTAGCGGAGGTGGAGAAGGGGACTGCGGGCGCAGGGATGGGCGAGGTATCCGACCTCATTGGCCCCGTAGATATTGTAGATGGGGGCCCGGAAGAAGTCGTGCAGGTGGTCGCGGACCGGATCGGTGAGCATCTCGCCCAGCGACACCAGGGCCCGGATCCGGGGGCGGGATTCCCCCGAGCGGACCCAGTTCCGGACCAGATTGACATAGGTGCTGGGCATGGAGTTGAGGACATCCGGCCGCCGGTCCCGGATGGTGGCGACGGCCTCATCCAGCGTGCATTGGCTGTGCCACCGGCGCATGAGCCGGCTGAACTTCCGGGCCCGCCCGTAACCGACATGGAGGGTGCGACGGGGCGGGATCAGGCCCAGCCGGAACACGGTGCGCAACATGGTGATCGCGCGGCGGCTATGTTCCGCCGGGTCCATGAAGACCTCCATGGGGGTTCCGGTGGAGCCGGAAGTCTGGTGGCTGCGCAGGGCGGTCCGGTCGGCATCGGTGGCCACATAGCGGTTCGGCCCGGCCCGCCGCAGCTTCGCCTTGTCGAGGGGCGGAATCCGGGCGATGTCCTCGAGTCCGCGGATGTCGTCCGGGCCGAGGCCGGCCTCCTCCAGATGGTCGCGGTAGGCGGGGATCCGCGCCCAGGCATGCCGGATCGCTTCGCGGAGCTGTTCGCCCTGCCATCGGGCCAGACGGTCGGCCGGCCACCGATCCATGAGAAGCTGGCGGCGGAGTTCGGGAAGGTGGGACATGGGCAAAGGACCGGGGCGGCGGGTTGTCGCTTGTCGGAAGCGCGGGTTTCGGGGATCGTACCGGGACATGAAGTCCTCGACAAGGGTGCGGCGGAGGTGCGGGTGGCGCGGGTGAAGGCATGGTGGCGGGCGCTCGGCGCATGGCCGGACACAGAGGCGGCTCAGGAACGGGTGGCGGGCCGCGCCCTCGATGTTCTCCTGCGGACTGCGGCGGAGCGCCCCTACTACCGCGAGATGCTCGCCGCCGCCGGCGTGCGTCCGGCCGACCTGCGGAGCCCGCGCGACCTGGAGCGCCTTCCCGTCCTTTCCCGGGCCATGGTGATCGCGCGTGCCGCCGACCTGATGGGACGGGCGCCCCGGCCCGGCCTGGACCGCGTGGAACGGACCAACGGCACCACCGGCGAACCTCTGGTGCTCCACGCCGCTCCCGCCGAACTGCGGCACAAGCACATGCTCTGGTTCGGGGGCTACCTCCGGCACGGGCTCCGCCCCTGGCATCGCCAGGCCAAGATGATGATGGGCGCATCGATCCCCCGGACGGGCTGGGGGTTTCAGAAGGCCGGCCTGTTCCGCCGGCAGTATCTGGCGGTGGCCGAGCCCACGGCGGTGAAGGTGGAATGGCTCCGCACCGTGCGTCCCGACGCCCTGTTCGCCTGGGGGTCGGTGCTTACCGAGATGGCGCTGCACCTGGAGGACCGGGACGAGAGCTTTCCGATCCCGCTGGTGGTGAGTTCCTCCGAGGCGGTGCAGGCGCCGGTGGTCCGGCGTCGGCTGGCCCTCCGTCTGATCGATGTGTACGGCGCCATGGAGACCGGGCCCCTGGCCTGGGCCTGCCCGGCTGGAGGCGGCTACCACCTCGACTCCCGGGGCGCATGGGTGGAACTCCTGGACGACGCGGGCCGTCCGGCCCGCCAGGGACGGGTCGTGTGCACCGTGTGGTGGCGGCGGACGGTGCCCCTGATCCGCTACGACCTGGGCGATCTGGCGGTCTGGGGCGAGGGCCCCTGTGCCTGCGGCTGGCGCGGCCGCTGGTTCCGGTCCCTGGAGGGGCGTGTGGTCGAACTGCTCGAGCTGCCGTCGGGCGCCCGCGTGACCCTCGGCGTCGTGGGCTCCTCCCTCCGCGGTCTGGACGGCATTCGCCAGTATCAGATGGTGCAGATCACCCCGTCGGACCTCCGGCTGCGGCTGCGGGTTGGGCCGGAGTTCTCGCCCGCGATCCGAAGAGAGGCGGAGACGCGCCTGCGGTCCCACCTGGACGATTCGATCTCGCTCCGGGTGGACGTCGTGGACTCGATCTATCGGCCTCCCGAGGGCAAGCTGCCGCCGGTGGTGACCTTCGGAAGGATATCCGCCATGCGGGCCCAGGGCCTGAATCCTGAACGATTGCTTTTCCCCGAAGGGGTCGAGGCCTCGCCACGCTGAACCCGGTCAGTCCTCGGCTTCCCAGCGCTCCACCGCCTCGATGAGTGTCCGCAGCTTGTTGCGGACTTCGAGCGCCTCCCGCGAGGGATCGGACGGGGCGACCACCCCCACGCCCCCGATGGTGTGCAGAGCGTCGGGCGTCACCAGCACCGACCGAAGGTTGAGGTAGCACTGGGCGGCCTCCCACCCGGCCGCCACGTGGCCGACCATCCCCGCATAATACCGTGCCGGTTCCCGGACCGTGTCGGCCACCGGGATGTGCCGGGGGGGATACGAGGTCAGGGGCGGATAGCTGTCGCCCAGCAGATCCAGAAAGTCGAGCCGACGGGCCAACTCCCCCGAGAGGCGCGAGTGAAGATGGCGGACATGCCGGAGCTTCCGCACGCCGTGCTCCATCTCGGTGGTCACCGATCCGGGACGGCACAGGCCTTCGAGGCGGGCCCGGTACCGGACCAGGGCCATGTCGTGCTCCTCGATCTCCTTGGGGTCGGTCACCAGTTCCTCGGCCCATCGCCGGTCCTCGTCCGCCCGGGGGGAGACCCCGCGCGTGCCCGCGATGACATCGAAGATCAGCCGCCCGCGGTCCAGTTCGAACACGTTCTCGGGACTGCAGCCGATGGAGCAGACCGGGCCGGGCAGGGCAAGGAAATGGGCGGCCCCGCAGCCGGCCTCCAGACCGGCGTAGATCCGGAACAGGTCCCAGGGATGGCGCCCGGCCTGGCGGGCCCGCCGGTACCACCGCATGAGGATCATCTTGCCCGGATCCCGGCGAAGCACGTCCACCGCATGCTCGAGCCGCCCCAGAAACTCCGCGTCGGGTTCGGTCTCCCAGCCGGGGTCGGGATCGTGACCGTCGGTCACCGGCCCGGGCGTGGGCGGCGAAAAGGGAGGAGGGCCTTCCACGCGTTCCTCGGACTCCGGCTGAATGAAGACCATGAGCGGAAGATCCGGATCGGCCACCCCGCGGAACCCGTCGAGGCTCACCATGAAATAGACGGGTCGGGCGGGATCCAGCCGCGGCCGGATCGCCGCGAAGGGCGCGTCGTCGCCGATAGGAACCTCGCGGCCTTCGGAGACGAGGCGGATGCGGTCGCCCTGGACGGTGACCACGGTGCGCGGAGGGCCCGCGATCCAGGTGAGGCCGCGGTCGGGCCGGTGAAACAGGGCGCGGTAGGGTTCGAGGTCCGCGCAGGGAAGCGGGGGGGAGGGGGTCACGGAGAAGGCTCCTCGTCGAGTTCGGATTCCGGGAGAACCGGGGCGGGGGAATGGGGCACGTGGGCGGGTCGGGCCCAGGTGGCGAC
>PXDE01000164.1 GCA_003566475.1 PVC group bacterium
CCCCGATGGCCGGTCGGTTCCCGTCCTCTACAGCATCGGCAACTTCGTGTTCCGGGCCGCTCCACCGATCCCCTGGCAGGTTCCGCCCGGTCGCACCGCCGAAGGGTTCCTCGTCCGAGCCAGATTCGCGGGCCGGTCGGTGGTCGGGCTGGAGCTTGCGCCCTATCGGATCGACGAATCGGTCGGCCCCCGCCGCATGCCCCCGGAGGACGCGGCCCGGTTCGGCCACCTGCTGGCGGAGATCAGCGAGCCACTGGCTGACCCGGCCGATGTCGAGGCCTGGTTCGACGTCACCGCCGACGCGTTCTGGGAGCACCACGTGCGGAACCGGGTGGAGGGGCTGACCGCGAAGACCTGCGCGGGCGACCTGAAGGCCATGCGGCACGCCTGGAGTCACCACGGGAGCCCCGCCCATACCACCCTCATCGCCCGCGCCCTCGAACGCCTGACCTCGGGGAGGTCCGGCCAGGGCGATCCGGAGATCCACCGCAAGCTGGCGGGCTGGTTCGAGGGGACGTGGCCGGAGGCCGGAGGGGCCAGTGATCGGTGACCGGTGATCAGTGATCCGTGCAGGCCGGTCTCCCGGTGGACCAGCCGGATGAGGGGTGATACGGCAGGGGCGATGCTCGGCCGTTCCATTGGAGATTGGGGATTGGTTTCATTGGACGAGAGCCTGTCCCGTCGCGGTTCGCTTTCGCTATCGCTATCGCTATCGATTCTCGCCGCTCGGATGGGGGGCGCCGGGGAACCGCAAAATGTTGAATGTCGAATGTCGAACGGGGCCGCCAGTACCTCGCTGTCTGTGACAGCGAGGGCGCATGTCCGGTGCCTGAAAGGAGGAAGGCTCGACCAAGGCTTCTCTTCCGCCTAGGCAGGCTCGTTCCATGCGCGGTCCGCTGTCACAGACAGCGGACTACGGGGGCGGCGCTCATCCGGTCGTGCGCTTGCACGGAGCCACAGGCGTCCGACCACAAGCCGGACCTACGGCGTGGCTTTGGCCCTGGGGGGAACCTCCCTCACCGCCCCTCGCCATACGGCCTGCTATACCGTCGCCCATACCACCGCACGCACCATCGGAGCAGCGGCACGGGGAGTCCGTGTCCGGCGGCCCGGGCCGCGTAGACCGGCCAGAACCGGGCCCAGCGGGCCTGGTCGTTGCGCAGCCCGCTCCGCGAGAAGCGGGCCAGATCCCGGCCGATATAGGTCCAGAGCAGCGGACTCCTCCAGCGGAACACCCGGGCCCGGCCAAAGTCCAGAAACCAGATCCGTCCGTCCTCCCCCTGCAGGAAGTTCCGCAGGTTCAGGTCGCTGGTGACCACGCCCCGGGCATGCATGTCGGCGATCAGCACGGCCGCCGCGTCCAGGTCACTTCCGTCCAGTTCGTCCAGCGGTGATCCGGGGATAAACTCGCGCCGGGCCGTCACCTCCCATCCGTCCGGCGTCCGGGTGCGCACGAACCCGCCGCTGACCGGCACGGACAGGCCCCGGAGGCGCTCGAGGGCCCGGTGCTCGCGGACCCATACCTTCCGGCGGTCATGGCGACCGGCACCTTCCATGCGGTAGCGTTTGATGATCTCCTCCTCGCCCCGCCGATACACCTCGCGCACCACCTTCCCGATCTCCCTGCGCTGGAGAAGAACCAGCGAGGGGTCGTCCCACCGGATGGCCGGGACCGCGTTCATGTCCGGGAAAGCGGAGGCGGTGTGGCGAAAGGCCGGAAGTCGCGGATCCCCCGGGCCAGGGCCGATGCGTTGAGGGCCAGCCCGAGCATCACCATGGCCGCGGCCGAGACCGCGTAGGACGGCGCGAACTCGACGAACAGGATCGCCACCGGATTGCCGTGGAAAATCGCCGGCACCTGCCGGTACCGGGATAGATGCACGGCCAGGATCACACCCTGGCCCGACGCTACCGCAAGCATCAGAAAGAGCCCCATGAGCCACATTCCGTTCCGGGGAAGCCAGGGGGCGGGCAGGTGCCGGGCGATCCATCGGGCGACGAGTCCATAGGCCAGCCCGAGCGCCAGCGCGGTCGCCACCTGAGGCGGCTGAAAGGAGACCTGCCCCACCCCCAGCGCGTCCAGGATGAGGGCTTGCGACGGGGCCGGCACCAGCCCCGAATCGGCCAGCGGGACCAGGCCGAGGGCCACCGCCAGGGCCAATGCGGTCCACCACAGCAGGCCCGAGGCGAACCCGCTGGTCAGGAAGAACGTGGCCGCCCTTCGAACCCGGGACGCTGGAATCCCGTGCCGGATCCGCTCGTTCGGAGCCTCGGGACCCGAACAGACCAGCAGCGCGGCCAGAACCATCACCATGAGCAGTTGGAAGGCGGGATAGGCGACACCGTCCAGACCAGAACCAAGGTGAATCGTCCAGTGCACGCAGGCCAGGTGGAGGAGGACGGCCAGCGTGAACCGGGGCCGGAGATGGCGGGCCCGATTGGAAAGGGGCGGGCTGACCAGAGCCACGGTCAGGGCGTAGAGGGCGATGCCCGTGGCCACCGCGAATCCGGTGGCCGGGGTCAGGATTCCGCCGGGATCGGCTCCGGGTCCGGTCGCGGCGCCGAACGGCCCGGGCGCCAGGTAGGCCACCGGCACCATGGCCGAGCCCAGGCCATTGAGTCCGAACCAGATCAGGCCGATGATCGTAAGCGCTCTGGGGATGGGCAGGCAGACCCATAGGAGGGCCCATTGGGTCCGCACCACCACGGCGAGCACGGTCATGAACAGCGCCGCGTACATGGCGGGCAGGTCCACACCCCTCAGAAGATAGGTGAACCCGAGGAACGGGATGCAGGCGGCCACCAGCAGGGCCAGGATGGCGCCGGCCGATCCCAGCTTGCCCAGGATGAGAGAGGATGGGCTGAGGGTGGTGACGTAGAGCAGATCCCGATGCTCGCCTCCCCGCTCGGCGGCCAGCCGGACCGCCGCATAGAGCGGAATCCCGGTGAAGGCGAAGGTGCTCAGCACGCCCAGGAACACCATGCACACATAGAGCCCCGAGCCCTGGGCAGCCACATCGCCACGGGCGAGCTCAGTGACGCCCAGGATTAGACTGGCCCCCGCCGCGACCACCACGAACAGGGCCAGGCTGACCATGAACAGGGCCACCACGAGGCGGCTCCGCAGGGCCTGCCGGAGTTCCCGGACGATCAGGGGATTGATGAAGTCGGGAATGTCGGGCGCCAGGCCGACCGCCGGGACAGCGATGGGTTCCGGGGAGCCGCGCATCGGCCGGAGTCAGGAGGGGTCGGCGGGTTCCGGCGGCGGCGGGGGCCTCGCCGGGCGAAAGGCAGCGATCTCGCGGATGATCTGCGGGAGATGCACGGCCAGCATGGCGCTGGCCCAGACCAGGGCGAACAGGAGGTAGATCTCCCGGTTGTCCGAGTCGGCGAGGGCGATGGGATTGCCGAAGTAGACCAGGGGGTGGGAGATGCGCCCCCGCGTCATGGTGCCGGCCTGGCTGGCCATGGTGGCCAGGAGGATGGCCGTATGCAGGAGGGACAGGATGGCGAACAGCACGAGGGCCAGGGCCCAGACCAGCGAGGAGGGAACGCTGCGGCGGAACAGGGTCCGGCGGATGAGGCGGGCGGTGAGTCCGTAGGCCAGGCCCAGGGCGAGCAGGCCCGCCCCCACCGCGTAGGCCTCCTGGTAGGTGCCTCGGATATAGCCCGTGCTCTCGACGAGCGGGGGGACCAGGACCAGCAGGGCGTAGGTGCCGGCCCCGAGGCAGATCGACCAGACCAGCCCGGAGGCGAACCCATTGGTCCAGGGGAACCGCAGGGCCCGGCGGAGCCGCGCGCGCGGAAGCTGATGCCGGACCCGCTCGCTGAGGGCGCCCGGACTTCCGCACACCACCGGGAACACCAGCGCGAAGCATCCCAGCATGAAGGTTCCCGGATACACCAGGATGTCGCCATCCCCTTCGTGAATGGCCCAGACCAGGGGGACGGCGAGCAGGATGAGCCAGGCCAGGGTGAGCCGGATGCGGAGGGCGAAGGCGCGGTTGGACGCGGAGGGACTCACCAGGGCCACCGAAATCGCGTGCATGCCGAGGGAGAGGGCGGCCGCCACGGCCAGGATGGTGCCCGCGCCGGCCCAGAAGGCCCGGGTGCCGATCTGGCTGCCGATCCCCTCCTGGACCAGGCCCATGGAGGCCGCGAAGGAAAAGGAGGACCAGGAGAAGAGCAGGCCGGGCAGCACCACCAGCACCGCCACCAGAATCTGGAAGGCCCGGGGCATGGGCAGGCAGGCGAGCAGGATCGCGGCCTGGGTCAGCAGCACCACGACCAGAAACATGAGGGCCAGGGAGACCATCATGGTGGGGATGTCGATGCCCCGGAGCAGGAAGGTGAACGACAGAAAGGGCAGGCTGGAGGTGAACAGCAGCATCAGCACCACCACCGCCGCGAAGAGCTTGCCCCGGATGACCGCCCCCGGCTTGAGCGTGGTGATGAACAGCAGGTCGGACTGGGCCCCCTGCCGCTCGTAGGCCAGCCGGGCCGCCGCGTAGAGGGGAACCCCCGTGAACATGACCAGGGCCAGCGTCCCCTGCAGGAACATGAACATGTCGCGGCCCAGGGCCATCACCTCGCCCATGGCGTAGCTCCAGGCCCCCTGCATGATCCCGAACCCGCCCGAGGCCAGCACCAGGAACAGCAGGCTGGCCATGAGCAGCACGATCACCGCCCGGCTGCGCACGGACTGCCGGACCTCCCGGACCACCACCGGGTTCAGCATATCCGGGAAATCGCGGCCGTCCATCAGGCCACCTCGCCCCGGGTGATCTGCATGAAGAGATCCTCCAGATCGGCCTGCTCGGTCCGGAACTCGACCACGGGCAGCCCGCGCCGGGCGACCAGGTCGTGGAGAAGACGGGTCGCCTGATCGGGGCCGCCCTCCATATCCAGATGGACTTCCTCCCCCACCCGCCGCACGTCGAGAGCGCCTGGCGATTCGAGCATGGCCGCATGCAGCGCCTCCGGATCTCCCTGGATCCGTACCGCCACCGTCAGATGCGGCGACATCCGGGCCATGACCTCGGTCAGGGTGCCCTGCTCCAGCACCCGGCCCCGCTCGATGATGATCACCCCGGTGCAGATCTCGGTGAGTTCGGTGAGGATGTGGGAGCTGATGAGCACGGTCTTGCCCTGCCGGCAGAGCACCCGCAGCAGCTCCCGCAGCTCGATGCGGGCCCGGGGATCGAGCCCGGCCGCCGGCTCGTCCAGGACCAGGATGGTCGGGTCATGGATCAGGGCCCGGCCCAGACTCACCCGCTGCTTCATCCCCTTGGACAGGGCGCGCAGGGTCTTCTCGCGCAGGCCGTGCAGGTTGGCGAAGTCCATGATGTCGGCCACCGCCTGTCGGCGGCCGCCCCCCTTGAGCCCATAGGCCCGGGCGAAGAAGTCCAGGTACTCGAACACCGTCATGTCGGCGTGGGCGGGCAGCGTGTCCGGCATGAATCCCACCACCTTCCGGGCGAATTCGGGGTTCTGGACCACGGAGCGGCCGTCGATGGCCACCCGGCCGGCGGTGGGCTCGTCGAGAGTCGCGATGATCCGCATGGTCGTGGTCTTGCCCGCGCCGTTGGGGCCCACGAACCCGTACACATGGCCGGGCTCGAGGACGAAGCTGACGTGGTCCACGGCGCGGGTCCGGCCGAAGTCGCGTACCAGATGGTCGACCTCGACCCTCACGATCCGCTCCCTGCGGCGCGGATCTCCTCGTAATGGCCATAGACCACCTGCTCCTCGTTCAGGTGGGCCCGGCCCGGCAGCCCGCGCTCCACGAACGGTGCCCCGTCCAGGCGGGCCAGGTAGGTCCGGGGCTGGAGGTGCTGGGCCGGGTTGGCGGTGAACTTCCCGGCCTGGTTGATCCACTGTCCGCCGTCCAGAATGTCCCGCAGCACCATGGGGCTTCCCGTGGCCTTTCCGGACGCCGTCCCCAGCACACCGCGCTGGCCAGTCCCCAGACCCCGGATCACGAAGACGCGGCCCTGGTCGTCGGCCACCCAGGCCTCGCGGATATCCGCCCCCAGGCCATTGACCACCTCCAGTCCGTTCTCCGTCCGGATCACGTCGAGCCGCTCGCGCCGGGTCTCGTGGGCGCGAAGGCGCAGGGCGGTGGGAATCCGGGCCCGTACCCAGCCCGAGGCCAGGTGCTGGCCTTCGGTGAGATCCACCGTTAGCGAACCACCGCCCGCATCATGGCCCCGCCCCGCCATGGGATCGATCTCCACGTCGGCCCCGAACCGCAGCCCGCCCGCCGGAGCCAGCGGCGCATAGTAGGCCTGAACGCCCAGCGTCACCGCCTCGCTCTGGGGCTGGTTGAGCCAGGTGAACCCGAACGTGCGCACGGTCGGGGTGATCCCCTCGCTGACCAGCGAATAGACAAGCAGGGCGCCACAGGCGGTCAGGGAAAGCGCGGGAACCGTCACCAGAAAGAGCAGGCGGCGGTTGAGCCGGGTGACCACGGCCAGATTCACCGGCCCCACCACCACCGCGAACACCAGCATGAGCACGAAGAAGCCGCCGATGGGCACCGTGATGTCGTCCTTGGCCTGGAAGCCGGTGATCCGCCCGGCCGTGCCGCTCATGGCGGTCCGGGTGTTCTGGGCGGTTCCGCGGATCATATCGAGCGCGGGGCCCTGGACATTCTCCATGTCGCCTCCGGGCCAGAACCCGACCCGCCCGAAACCTTCCGCCGTCATGCGGAGACCTTCCGGGGCCACCACCGGATGGCGGGCCAGCTCGGCGGCCGGCACCCCGGACAGGAGCAGAAACCCGCCGGCCTCCACGTACTGGCGGATGGCCCTCCGCACCGGGCCGGTGAGCCCCTCCCACTCGGCATGGCTCATGATGACCACGTCGAACCGGCTGTAGCTGCGCCAGTGGGCGGGCCACTCGTGAAGTTCCCACTCCGCCCGTGAGATCACGGCCTGGCCACCCATGTGGTGACGTCCGCCGCCGGCCGCCCCCAGCCGGTCCTGAAGGGACTGGGTGGGAACCGTCCGGGAGGCCAGCCCCTGAATCCCCCCTCCCCAGGTCTGGTAGTTGGGGATGAATGACGTGGTGATCTCCTCGCTCCGCCCGCCCACGGTGACCACGCAGATGGTGCCGCCCATCTGCACGGGCAGTAACGGAAGGTCCATCATCACCGTCGAGCCCGGGCCCACGGTCACCGCCCGACGGACGGACCGCAGACTGGTGCCCCCGTGGGAATACCGCTGCCGGAGTTCCACCACCGCCCGCGCCTCGTGCCGGGTGGACAGGTTCTCCAGGTGGAACCGGGTGTCGCCGTAGCCATGCTCGAACGCCCCCGCCCCGATACCGCTGACGTGCACCCGCACACCGTTGATGATCTGCTGGCCGGACGCGGCAGGCGCCCACAGGGCCAAAACCAGGCCCCAGGCCAGCAATCTCCGCCCGCCCCTCGCGAGATCGGTCCCTGCCGGTTCGTGCAGCATCTTCATTTGGCCGAGCATACCCCAAGACCCGGAGAAATACACCGTCTAACTGCTCTGAGGGACCATTCTCCGTTCTCTAGCGCAACCAGATCCGCAATAGCACGTTACGCAGGAGAACCCAGCCGGGGCCTGTCCGCGCGCCTGCGGCGGAAGCCAAGGCGGCGTGGCGGCCGGAAGACCTCCTTCCCGCCGCATTCCATGGGCGGGGTGTCGTCTGGCCGACGCGCCTCCCGCCCTGGACTGCGGTGGCATGGGCCGATCAAGGCCA
>PXDE01000372.1 GCA_003566475.1 PVC group bacterium
GATCAGCCGGTCCGCGATCACGGTGTCGGACTCCGGAAAATGGTGTCCGCTGGCCAGCCATACCGCGACCTCCTGGCCGACCCGAGGCGTGAGGTCCGCGGCGTCCACCCAATGCTCATGAGGCAAGGCAGGTCGGGGCGCCAGGGCGAGAGCGGGGCCGAGGATAAGGAGGAGATGACGGTTCAGCATGACGTGCCGGGAAAAGGGGACCCGGGTGTTACGAATCTCTGGGGAGTATGACGACGCGGGCGGGGGACGTCAATCCGCGGTCCCGGTCAGCCCCCGGTCGCCTTCCGGGCCTGGTCGAGTTCCTCGGCGGTCAGCGAGGCATCCCCGGCCTCCGCGTTGGCCCGGGCCTGGTCGGGCGACTTGGCCCCGGGGATGGCCACGGTCACCGCCGGGTGGGCGAGCACGAACCGCAGCGCGGCCTGGGCCAGAGTCTGGCCCGGACGCTCCAGGAACCGCAGGGCGTCGACGGTCTCAAGGCGCTTCAGGAACTGGTCGCGGCCGGCGCCCTCGTTCCATCCGGCCCGCACCGAGTCGGTGAACCGGGTGTCCGGCCCGAATTTGCCCGCGAGCAGGCCCTTGGCCAGGGGGCCCCGGATGATGGCGGCGACCTGATGCTCCCGGCACCACGGAAGCAGGTCGTTCTCCGGCGCGCGGTGGAGCAGGCTGTAGTCGAGCTGCACGGCGGCCAGCCGCCCGTCCCGGTTGAAGGCCTCGCAGGGCCCCACCAGATGGGTGGACAGGGCCAGGGCCCGGATCTTGCCCTTCGCGAGCAGCCGGTCGAAGCCCTCCAGAAAGACCTCGGTCTGGGCGGGCGAGGGGGCGCCGATATGGCATTGGTACAGGTCGATGCGGTCCGTCCGCAGCCGGTGCAGCGAGGCGTCGCAGCAGAGTTCGACATGGAGGGGGTCGGTGAAGGGCAGGGGATGCCCCGTCCGTCGGGCGAAGTTCCCGACCTTGGTGGCCAGGATCACCTGGTCCCGCCGCCGCTCGCGATGCAGAACCTCGCCGAGAATCTCCTCGGAGAGCCCCGGGGGATCGCCGTAGGCATCGGCGGTGTCCAGGAAGGTCATGCCGGCGTCGAGGGCCGCGAGCAGGGTCTGCTCGGCCTGGTCCCGGGCCACGGGCCCCCACTGGCCGCCGATGCCCCAGGCCCCGAAGCCGATCGCCCCCACGTTCCAGCCGGTCTTGGGAAAGGTACGCTGCTCCATCCTCGTCCTCCGCGTTGGGTCCGGAACCTAGGCTACATCCGGCCCGCCGCCGTGCCAACCCACCAGAGGGGGGAGGCGCCCTGCCGTAGGAGGCGCACGAATGTGGTGACGGACAGGTGTACTTAGGGACAGGTCGTGGAGGCAAGGCAGTGCGCTTTGCCGGGGGCATGCCCCAGCCGCACGCCCAGCCCCACGCCCAGAGCCACGTAGCCCCTCGCGGCTGGCACGAACCTAAGGGGCGAAGGCTCATGGCAAAGAAGAGTGCGAAGAATACTATTGAGTCACGAATCGGATCCGATTATCGTGCATATCATTGGATATAAGTAGGTAATACAAAAATGCCTTTAGCTTGCTAAAGATACAGAACGGTGTAGCCTTGCATTCGAGATAACCGAGAGCGGAGATATCCCATAATCCTGATTGGCATCGCGAACCGTCCTAGGGCGTGTCTGGCAGGGGCTGCGACCATGCTCACCCTGGTCAGTGGCCCCCAGCAAGGCATGGCCCAGGTTCTGGTTGCCTGGGATACCCAGGGGCTGACCGGACAACTGCCTGACCCGTGGTCGGCGACCACACTCGGGCCCGGACTTGTGGCCACACCCGCCCTGACCAGGGTAGGGGGAACTCTGCTCCCGTCTGGGGCGAACAATGCCAACGACACGTGGGGCGGATATGGGGGCACGCAGGCCTCCGCCGCCACCGCCATCGCCGCCGGGCACTTCGTGAGCTTCGGTATCGAGGTGGCCCCCTTGCAGCAGGTGTTTCTGGAATCCCTCTCGTTCAACCTGTATCGCCAGAGCAACATCTCGGAGAACAGCTTCCAGTGGCAATATGATGCGGGCCAGGGTTTTCAGAATATCGGTGGGGTTGTCGCACCTCCGACTGGAGGTTCGGGAACCGCATATGCCGCAGATCTGACCGGCATTCAGAACTTACAGGGGCTGATGCCCGGAGACACCGTCGCCTTTCGTCTCGTGGTCTGGGGCTCAACTCAAAACAACCAGAACCATTTTTGGGGATTTGGGAAGCTGGATGGGGATGATCTCGCGTTGACCGGCACGGTCAAGCCTCTGGAGAACGGTCCCTTGGTCATCCCGGAGCCTGGTCATGCCATCCTGTTCGCGGTGGGTGGAGGATGGATGGTGCTGAAGGGTTTCCGTGGGATCGGTGCCCGCCGCCGTCCACTCCGGCGTCGGAGGCGACCATCGGACAACCCTCTGGGCGTCGCGAGGGACGACCGAACGGAACCGGACACCGGCGAGCCGGCCGACTCCGGATGGTCGCCGCGTATGCAGGAGCCCTGCCCGGCCGGTCTGGGTTTCCGGTGGGGGGGCCTTGATTCCCTCGGCCTGGTGACCCTGGCGACCGGAGGTCTGCTGGTGGCTATCGCCGGGCTCCTCCATGTCCACACCAAGGGCCTGGCTGAGCATGGTGCAGAAACACAGGATCCCCTGGTTCCCGCGATCTATGACGAACTGGGCCGGGTGAGGTCGCTGCCCTCATCCGAGACCGAGGGCGCGCCCATGGTCAGCATTCAGAACGGGGCGGAGCCCTGGGCCGAGTGGGGACGATTGCGGATTCCATTCATGGGATCCGCCGCGTGGCGGCTGGCCGGTCTGGAGGGGATCATGAGCGAACAGGATTTCCTGAGTCTGGAGCGCGACGTCCGGAGCCAGCGAGCGGAAATGGACAAGCTCCTCCGCGAACCTTCCTGGCTGGCTGCCGACCTGCTACGGCTGGCAGACCGCGCCTTGGCTCACACATACTCGACCGTGGCCGGGGGCTTGGGGGTGAGGTCGTAGAGGCAGCGGCAGACGCCGGGGATGGCGGTGATCCGGGCGGAGATGCGCTCCAGGGTCTCCCAGGGGATGCGGGTGGCCGTGGCCTCCCGCGCATCGAGGCTGTCGACGCAGCGGACGGCCACGATCTGGCCGAACTCGCGACGGCCGTCGCGGATGCCGGTGGCCCGGTCGGCCAGGAGCGCGGCCAGGTACTGGAACGCGCCGCAGCCGTCCAGTTCCTCCTCCACCACCGCCGTGGCGGCGCGGACGGTCTCCAGCCGCTCCTCGGTCACCTCTCCCACGATCCGGGTGGCCAGGGCGGGGCCGGGGAAGGGGATGCGCCGGGTGAGCTCGTCGGGCAGCCCGAGGGCGGCGGCCACGGCCCGGACCCCGTCCTTGCGCAGGGTTCGGAGCGGCTCGATCACCTTGTAGCCGTAGGCGGATTCCGGGTCGATGCCGAGCTGGGCGAGGATATTGTGCTGACGCTTGATCCCGGCCACCGTCTCGTCGATGTCGGTGAGGATGGTGCCCTGGAGCAGGTAGGTGGCCCCGGACTCCCGCACGATCCGCCCGAACACGGTCTCGTAGAAGGCCCGGGTGATGGCGTGGCGCTTCTCCTCGGGATCGTCGAGGCCGCGCAGGGCGTCCAGAAACTCGCGCCGGGCGTCCACCCGCTCCACGGGGATGCCCAGATCGCCAAAGATCCGGAGAATCCGCTCGGGCTCGCCCGCGCGCATGAGGGCGTTTTCCACGAACACCGTGGTGAGCTGGCGGCCCAGGGCGCGATGGGCGAGGGCGGTCACCACCGAGCTGTCCACGCCGCCGCTCAGGGCGTTGATGGCCCGCCCGTCCCCCACGGTGTCCCGCAGCGCCTCGGTCTGCTCCTGGATGAAGGCTCCCGCGTCCATACCGTCTCCTTCCGCCTCCCGGGTTCCCGCCCGGGTGGCCATGCATCCGGCGCGGCAGGGGCAGCCTCCCTCATACCTCGGCCCGGGATTTCGGGCAACCGGAATCCGAATTGCGGGCCGGCCGGGGCGCATGGCACGTCTGCGGGGCCGGGGCCGTTCTCGGCGGCGCTGGTTCCCAGCGTTCCGGTCCCTCCGTTCTGCTGAATCCGGATGTGGATGCTCTGGTCGTCGGCACCCGGAGCAGCGTTGTCGGCGAAGATCGTCGGGGAGAGGATAATTGCCCCCCAGTGGTTGCTTTGCTGAGAGCCCGGATCCATGGCGAACTGGAACCCCAAGGAGAGGATCGCCACGCCGTCGGGGTTCCATCCCGAGGTGCGGAACACGGTGTTGTCAGCAGGGTCCGCGACGCCAGCGCCACTCGCGAACAGGTACTGATTCCCGCCGGCGTCATTCGCAGTCCAGCCCAGGCTGGTGTTCACCGACCACTCGAGGGGAGAGGGTGCGGTTGGATCCGCGATGACCCATGACACGTCGCCGGCATAGGTGTCGCCCATCGTGCTCGAAGGTCCGAACGTGGTGGCATCGAACGATTCGGAGAGAAGAACCTGGCTCCAGGCCGGGATCGCTACGGCGAGGCCTAGGCCCACGGCGAGGAGGATCGGACGGGTTGCGCGCCGGTTCATGGATGCGCTCCTGTTGGAACGGTCAGAGTGAAGAAGTCAGACGCTGAGCTTACCTCTTCACTGGGGGGGGAGCAAGCGCGAACTGCTCTGAGTCACCCCCCTTGTCTGCTCGGACTCCGCCCCAGCAGAGTGGGGCGGCTACACCGGCGCGTTCCGCGCCGGACGGCCGGGCCGCCTGGCGGCCCGATGTAGCCACGGCACTCTGCTGCCGTGGAGTCGGAGAACCCTCACGGCCACGGGGAAAGCCGCTCCGCACTTCGTCAATCGTACTTCGCCAATCGTCAATGCTCGGTTTGCCCGCATCACGGATCGCGGATCCCGCAGCGCCCCGTGTGACCTGAAGTGCTCTGAGACACACTCACCCGATTTCGCGGATAAGCCGTTGGTCCGCACAAGTATATGATCGAACGGGCGCGGCCCCAGTAGTCCGCTGTTCCCGCCCTGCGGGACGGACCGCGCGTGGAACGAGCCTGCCTGGGCGGAAGAGAAGTCATGGTCGGACCTTCCTCTTGCCAGGCGCGGCTCATGCGGCCTCGTCCCGCCCTGCGGGAACAGCGAGGTTCTGGCATGCATCCCGCATCGCGGATCTCGCATCACGCCCGCCGTCTCACCCTTCATCCGGCTGGCCCAGCGTGCCAGCGGCCTGCACTGACGACTGACCACTGCCCTCCGACCACCTGCCCCTCGTCGCCGCCCAAGCGGGGAAGGGATTGGCAAACGGCCCGGATTGGCCTAGGATCGTTGTCTCAATCGGTTGAACCCCGAACCCAAGGACGGAGACCATGGCGCGGAAGCTACGAATGGGGATGATCGGCGGCGGCAAGGGGGCGTTTATCGGGCCGGTGCATCATCGGGCGGCCACCCTGGACCACGAGGCGGATCTGGTGGCGGGCGCGTTCTCGTCGGACCCCGCCAAGTCGCTGGCCTCGGGCAAGGCTCTGGGGCTGGACGCGAAGCGGGTCTATGGCAGCTACCGCGAGATGGCCAGGGCCGAGGCGGAGCGGCCCGCCAACGAGCGGCTCGATTTCGTCTCCATCGTGGTGCCCAACGTCGCGCATTTCGACGCCGCGAAGACGTTCCTCGAGGCGGGCTTTAACGTGATCTGCGACAAGCCGCTCACCACCACCCTGGCCGAGGCGAAGGAATTGCGGCAGATCGCCCGCCGGAGCAAGAAGGTGTTCGTGCTGACCCACAACTACACCGGCTACCCTATGGTCAAGCAGGCCCGCTGGATGGTGCGCAAGGGGGTGCTGGGCAAGCTCAATAAGGTGGTGGTGGAATATCCGCAGGGCTGGATGACGGGGTTCATCACCAACCCCAACCAGGGCATCGGCCTGTGGCGGATGGACCCCAAGGTGGCGGGCGGCTCCTGCTGCATGGGCGACCTCGGCACCCATTGCGAGAACCTGGTCCGCTACATCACCGGGCTCGAGATCGAGTCCCTGTGCGCGGATCTGGGCAGCTTCGTGCCGGGCAACCGCCTGGAGGACGACGGCAACGTGCTCGTGCGCTACAAGGGCGGGGTCAAGGGCATCCTTTACGCCTCCCAGATTTCGGCCGGCGAGGAGAACCCGCTCAAGGTCCGCATCTACGGGCTGAAGGGCGGGCTGGAGTGGCGTCAGGAGGATCCCAGCTATCTGTGGTTCAAGGACCCGGCCGGGCTGGTGGTGCGGTACTCGCGGGGCAACAGCAACCTCTGCCCCGACGCCATGAAGTACGACCGCCTGCCCTGGGGGCATCCGGAAGGGTTCATCGAGGCCTTCGCCAACCTCTACCGGGAGGCGTTCCGGGCCATCCGGGCCGAGGTGGCCGGGCGCAAGGTGCCCGCCGCCGACTTCCCCACCCTCGACGACGGCGTGGCCGGCATGGCCTTCCTTGAGACCGTCCTGGCCAGCCACGCCTCGAAGACCAAGTGGACCAAGCTGAAGCGGTGAGGGGAGAACCACGAATGGACGCCCAACCCACCCCGCCCTTCGGGCACCCCTCCGGGGGAGGGGATGGACGCGAATGGGGAGTAGGTCGGCCATTCCTGGCCGACCATGCGGTGTGCGTGGGGGCAGGAGGCCTCCATCGTACGAACGGTGGGGTCGGGCAGGAATGCTCGACCTAGCATGAGACGCGGAGTCAACAGGAGAGCATCAGGAGCATGAGCATGCGGATCGGCATTATTGGCGCGGGCGGGATGGCGCGGTATCACGCGGAAGGGTTCCGCAAGGCGGGGGCCACCCTCGCGGGGTTCGCGGACATCAACGAGACGGCGGCCCGCAAGGCGGCGGAAGCGCACGGCGCCCCCCAGGCCTTCGGAAAGGTCGAGGACCTGCTGAAGGCCGGGGTGGATGCGGTGAGCATCATCACCCCCAACAAGTTCCACGCGCCCCTGGCCGTCCAGGCCCTGGAGGCCGGCTGCCATGTGTTCTGCGAGAAGCCCCCGGCCCTGAATGCGGCCGAGGTCGAGACCATGGTCGCCGCCGCCGCGAAGGCGGGGAAGACCCTCATGTTCAACTTCAACAACCGGGCCCGGCCCGAGGCCTACGCCCTGCGGGCGTATCTGGATGACGGCACGGTGGGGACGATCAACTCCGCCCAGGCCCTGTGGATCCGCCGCACCGGCATCCCCGGCTTCGGGGGCTGGTTCACCACCCGCGCCCTGTCGGGGGGCGGGCCGGTGATCGACCTCCTGCACATGATCGACCTCGCGCTGCACTTCATGGGCTATCCGGACCCGGAATGGGTGCTGGCCCAGACCTTCGACAACTTCATCGGCGACAAGACGTTCAAAGGGCCCTGGGGCCTGCCCGACGTCGAGGACGGGGTGACCGATGTCGAGGCGGCGGCCCACGGGTTCGTCCGCTTCGCCACCGGCCAGGTGCTTTTCCTGCGGAACTCCTGGGCCGAGCTGAACCATCGCGAGGAGGTGTCGGTGACCTTCCAGGGCACCGGCGCGGGCGGACAGATCCGGCGCCTCTTCGGGGTGGACGGCCTCGACGACACCAGCCTCGATTCCTGCGAGCTGTATGTGCAGGAGCACGGGCGTTCGGTGAACCGGGGCATCGTCACCGAGGCCGACGAGACCATGGGCCGCGTGCGCTCGGCCGAGAACTTTGTGCGGGCCGTGAACGGCGAGGAGCCGCCCCTCAACA
>PXDE01000609.1 GCA_003566475.1 PVC group bacterium
CTCCAGCGTTCATGGCGATCTGCTGGACGCGGAACGCACGCAAGGCCCCGCCCGCACCTTCGACACCGTGGGCGGCCATCGCTCCTCCCTGCACTCCGGCGGGTTCTCCGGCCACGTCCACCTGAGCCGGTAGCCCGGCTCTATATCTTCGCGCCGGCCGCGGCTTGGAGAGGCCAAACGCTTGGCGCGTTCGGCACCATGTAGCTGCGACCGCCAAGGGCGCGGCGGCGGGTGCGGAGGGGCTTTGCTCGGGTCGGGACCGGAGTCGGCCTCGTCCCCTGCGGTGTCCACCGGCTGGTGCCGGCGGCTACGGATTTCTGCTCAAAGCGGGTCCAGCGGCGCCTTCACCTCCGGACCCCGCGTTCCCGTTTCGAGCAGAGCCCCGCAGGTGTCGGCGTCGTGGCTGAACAGCAGCGCGGTGCCGTCCTCGGCCAGCCGGGGCAAGGTGGCGTGCTTCCAGGCCCGGGTCTGGAGCGGGAACGTGTCGTAGGACGTCTGGAAGACCAGAGGCAGGTGGTGCCGGGTCGGGCACACGTCACCCGCGTAGACCGCGCCCGGAACGTCCCGGGGCGCTCCGGTCTCGGGGACGAGGTGAAGCGGCCCTTCGAACCAGACCGCGACATGGCCTTCCGTGTGCCCCCCCGTACGCTCGAACCGGATGCCGGGCAGCGGGCAGTCGTCCGCGTCGGTCATCAGCCGTAGCCGGCCTTCCTGCTCCAGGGAGAGAAGGGGGGAGAGAAGCTCGGGCGGGTAGGACTTGTGGAGCAGCGGATCCCCGGAGCGGGCGAGCCGCCATTCGACCTCGTGAACGAAATGCTTCGCCCGGGGGAAGGTGGGGCGGCGTTCCGCCCCCTGGCCCGCGCCGCCGACATGGTCCCAGTGGAGATGCGAGAGCAGCACGAAATCAATCTCCTTCGGGTCGAGGGCCATCGCGGCCAGAGCCTCCCGGAGCGGCCAGCCCGGGCTCAGGCCATGGAAATCGCGCTCCTTCTCGGTGAACCGCTCCTCCGCCCCGCATCCCGTCTCCAGCAGCCCGACCCGTCCGTCGTCGAGGTCGATCCGCCACGCCCAGGCCCGCTGGGGGATGCGGTGGCGGTTGTCGGGGGCGATCCGGCGGGACCACAGAGGCCGGGGCACCAGCCCGAACATGGCCCCGCCATCGGTCCGGAACGTGGAGGCGGTGATGGCGGTAAGGTTCATCCCCCGACCCTAGCCGGAACCGACCGCGAATCCTCCCCAAAAATGCGTGGAGAACGCCGGCCTCCACTGATCGGAGGAGGCGGGCTGGAGGCCGGACCGACCCCGGCCGGGGGCCACATGGCGAGGAGGAGGGGCGCGCCCCTCAATACTGCCAGGGCATGGAATCCGCCCACGGCAGGGGCGGCGGCGTCCGGCGTTCGGCGGCGCGCATCCCGTCCCGCTCCAGCACCACGTGCTCGCGCCCGTCCCGCGACACCGAGACACCCCCGTCGCCCGCGATCCGCACCACATCCACGGAGCCGCCCCGCTCCACGCGGTAGGTGTCCGGGCCCACCCGCCGCACCGTCGCCGCCGCCTCGTCGGCGCGGTGCGGAATGAGGAGCATCGTCCACTCGCTCCGCCCCGGGTCGGCCCGCAGCCGCAGCCAGGTGGCCATCTCCCCCCCCTCCCAGGTGCCGGGCTCGAAATCCTCCGGGATCCAGTCGCCGAAATACCGCTCCTCATAGGCCTCGAACTTGGCCGCCCGGCGCTGGTGCGAGTCGCCGCGCCAGCCCCACTGCCGCCGCTCCACCTCCCGGATCTCCGGCCCGAACACCCACAGCGTCAGGTCCACGCCGAGTTGCCCGCGGAACCGGAACGTCCGCGGGTCGGTCCGCCGGACCTCCCGGGCCAGGACGTGCAGGTTCTGCCAGGCCGGCTCCCGCGGCGAATCGATCTCGTCGCGCAGCACCAGGTAGTCCGGCAGGCCGCTCTCCGACCCATGCTTCACCAGCATCGCGTAGCGCCGCGCGCGCCACAGCTCGTCCTCGTCGCGATGGATCTCGGGATGGTCCCATGACGGAACCCGCACGTGATGCGGCGGCAGCGGGGCGGTGTGAAACCGCCCGCTATGCTCGTCGGCCACGAACAGGTCCGCCACCGCGCCCGCGCGAAACAGACGCGGCGCGGCGATCGAGATCGGCGTCAGATCCCCCGGATTCGGGCGATTGTTCGCGGCCGCGCTCCAGGGCCGGGGCGAATAATGGCTCGCATAGTCGATCAGCAGCGGGGCGCCCTCCGCCGCGAAGTAGACCGACAGCTCGTCGCCGTAGAAGTGGTTCCGGGCCGGGCCCGCCTTCATGGTCACGAACGATTCCCGCTGGCTGTAGGCATTGCCCCGCAGCATCGCCCCGAACCCGGCGAAGCGCTCGCTGCTCAGATCCAGCGCCCCCTCCCAGCTTTCCGGAAACCGCGCAAGCTGGTCGGCGAACCCGTCGTCCAGCCCGCGATAGTCCTCGGCCAGCGCCCGCAGCCGGTCGATGTAGTGGCCCAGGGCCGTGTCCCCCAGCGGCGGCAGCAGCCGGACGCCGCGCCGCGGATCCACCGGCGCGTGCATCTTGGCCAGGTACCGGGCCGACTCCCGCAGCCTCGGCCACTCGGCGAACGGGTTGACCACGCCCCGGTCGCGCAGCTCCCGCGCGAAGGCCACGTAGTCGAAATAGAACCCCGCATAGCCCAGGCTCTCCGTCCACGCTCCGCCCTCGAAGCTCATGAGTTCGTCGAGTGTGCGCTCCAGGTTCGCCACCCCCTCGCGCACCCACCGCCCGGCGTGCGGATGGTCGGGCATCAGCAGCCCGATCCGCATCGGGATGTTGAACATGTCCAGGTGGCCGTTCGGATTCCCCGTGTACCAGCCCGACCCGTCAAACGGCGACGGATGATAGTTCGCGTCCCGGAACACGTAGGCCAGCGCGGCCAGGTCGCGGCTCTGAACCCGCGCCTGCGGATCGGTCAGTCGCGTGTCCAGCCAGCGCCGCACGCGTCGGGGATACGACGATGAGCCCAGCAGCCGCCGCATGTAGGGCCCGTCCAGCCACTGTCCCGCCAGTCCATACGACACCTGAGGCGCGTCGGACTCCCACTCCAGCACCCAATCGTCCAGAATCCGCTGCAGGGGGAGGTCGGCCCGGTTCCGGATCAGCCCGGGGAGACGGTCCGCCTCCGCGTGCGGGCCCGGCAGCATCGCCCACTGCCGCCGCCCATAGCCCAGCGGAAACTCCACCCGCGTCTGCCCCTCCTGGTCCCGGTCCCCCCGCACGCGGAGGGTCAGGGTCTCCGGCCGCCGCCGGCGTTCCGCGCGGTAGTCCCCGGCCCGCCACGGATGCGTGCCGCGTCCCTCCGCATGCCCCCACTGCGACGCCCGGATCGCCGCCAGACCCAGCCCCGTCCCGCCGTCCAGCTCCACATAGGCGTAGGGCGTGGTGTTCGTCCATCCCGGAGGGGCCAGCGGGGCCAGCGTCGCCACCGGATGGAACTCCGGCTCCAGCGTCGAGCCGCGCGGCGGCATGGGCAGATTCGACAGCCACGACAGCACCCCGTCGTGCACCACCCGGCGCGGCGACCGGTCGCGCAGGTCCCAGATCACCCGCCCCCGCAGCCCGTGCATCGTCTCCGCCACCTCCACCCACGGCAGGTCCGCATGGAAATGGTACCGGACCGCATAGGCCCGCCCGTCGCCGTCCTCCCCCTCGAACCGCGCCACCCGCCGCAGCTCGGCCCGCGCCGGGCCGCGATGGAGCCACTGGCTCTCCACGCGGGCTGGCCGCATCTCCGTGGGCCACTCGAGGGTTCCCACCGCCTCCTCCGCCCCCTCCACATAGACCCCCGGCAGCAGATCCGACCCGGTGAACTCCAGCCGGTATCGGCCGTTGCTCACGGAGATCCGCCCCGGCCGGTCCTCGATCCGCAGAGCCTGCCACGTCCGGGCCTCGGCCGCGGCCTCGCCGCTCCCCGCCGCCACCACGGCGAACGCGTGCGTCTGGCCCCGCGCGATATCCGTCTGAAAATCCACCCGCACCCGGTCCCCCGCCGCCAGCCGCCGCGCCGGCGCCACCACCTCGCCGCCGGCGTCGACAAACTCCGCCACCACGCTCCGGCCCGCCTCGTCCACCAGCGCCAGTTCATCCGCCGCGACGTCCCGGCCGACCTCCACCTCCCGCGACAGCCACGCCTGGCGCCAGGTCTGGCCCAGGGGCTCCACCACCTCGAACCGGGCCACCACATCCCCCGACGCGGGCGACCCGCCCGCCAACGCCGCCATCAGAAGCACAACATATCGCATCCGGGCATCCTACCCGCCAGACCGTGACCTGGGCGACCACTTTGGCGCATCGGGGGCGGGCCACCATCCGTACTACAATCCTTCAGAGATCTGCCCGCCCGCACATGTTCTTCACCATCCCAACCCCCCCTCTGCCAACCTGCGTATCCTCCGCGACCTCTGGGGTGCGCCCGGGTGCGGCCACAGGGCGTGCTCGGCGAGGGAATCGGGGTTGCGGGGGCGGGGGCGGGCGGGCATGATGCCGGGCCAACCGAGGAACCCTGTCATGCGCATCCGCAAAGCTGTGATCACCGCCGCCGGGCCCGCCCAGCGGGCGCTGCCCCTGCAGACGCTGGTGGATCGGGACGGCCGGCCCAAGGCGGCTCTGGAGATCCTGCTGGCCGAGGCGGTGGAGGCGGGGGCCGAGGAGATCGCGGTGGTGGTGCGGCCCGGCGACGAGGATCCCTACCGCCGGGTGGCCGGGGCCCATGCCGACCGTCTCCGGTTTCTGGCGCAGGAGGAGCCCCGGGGCTACGGCCACGCGCTGTACTGCGCCCGCGGGTTCACCGGGGACGAGCCGTTTCTGCATCTGGTGAGCGATCATCTGTGGGTGAGCACCTCCGGCACCGGCTGCGCGCGTCAGATCGTGGCCCTGGCCGAGGCCGAGGCCTGCTCGGTGTCCGGCGTCCAGCCCACCCCGGAGTCCATGCTGGGCTACTACGGCGCGGTGGGCGGCGAGCCGGTGGCGGGACGGACCCACCTGGTGAAGGTGGACCGGGTCCGCGAGAAGCCCACCCCCACCCAGGCCGAGCAGGATCTGATCGTCCCCGGCCTGCGGGCCGGGCACTACCTGTGCTTCTTCGGGCTGCACGTGTTCACGGCGGGCGTCATGGCCCGGCTCCAGGAGCTGGGGGCGGAGGGCGACACCCCGCCCAGCCTGTCCGCCGCCCTGGGCGCCCTGGCCGGGCGCGAGAAGTATCTCGCCCTGACCGTGGAGGGCCACCGGTACAACCTCGGCCTGACCTACGGCCTGTTCTACGCGCAGCTCGCCCTGGCCCTGCGCGGGCGGGACCGGGACGAGGTGCTGACCCATCTGGTCGACCTGCTGGCCCAGCGCGAACGGGACCGGGAAGCCTAGGAGATGGCTGGCCGCCGTTCGCGATTCCCGGACCTGGAGACGCTGATCCGGTCGCCCGACCCGGAGGTGCGGAACCTTCCCGTGGACGCGTGGTGCGCGGCGACGCCGGCCGAGGCATGGCCCGCCGCCCTGGAGCGCCTGGACCGCTTCTGGCGGGAGTCGGACAACCTCTACGAGCGGGTGCGGGCCCTGTTCTTCCTGCACGCGATCCACCGCTTCCACCTCTGCCCCCGCCTCGGCGCGGGCGGGGCCCGGATCCCCTATGCGGGCTACCGCTTTCTGCTCGACCGGCGGTTCGAGGAGGCCATCGACGCCTTCCGGGCCGCCCGCGACCGGGACGGGGAGGGGGCGCTCATCGCTAGCGCCCTGGCCGCCGCCTACGGCCGGCTCGGCTTCCAGACCCTGGCCGACCAGGTGCGGGCCAGCGTGCGCTCGGTGCGGGGCAACCAGTGGGCGTTCCGCATGGGCCACGCCGCCGACCATCCGCTCCGCGTCCGGCCCGAACTGACCGAGCCCGATCCGGCCTCCGGCGCCTTCCCGCTGCTTCACGAGCGGACCCCGGTGCGGATGGACCTCTCGCACAGCGCCTGGAGCGACATCTTCTTCCTGGGCATGGACTATCCGGAAGGGGCCCGGGTGCTCAACGTGTCGATCGACCTCGCGGTGCGGGGCCGCGACCCCGCGCCCGAGCCGCCGGTCAACGCGTATCTCCGGGTGATCGACCGTCCCGTCCTGCGCCTGGTCAGCGTGGATCTGGGGGCGTCGGCCGACATCACCTCGCTGGCCGAGGTGTTCGATTTCGCCCGCGATTACCTGGGCCTGCTCAAGGCGGCGGTGATCGCCTCCGGCCTGGTGCCGCCGGGGCTGGAGGGGTCGGGCCAGGATCTGGCCGACGTGCTGCGCCGCCTGGTCGGCCCGGGCCAGGGCCTGGAACTGGTCAGCCATGTCAACGGGATCCCCAAGGGATCGCGCCTGGCCGTGTCCACCAACCTGCTGGCCGCGCTGATCGCGGTCTGCATGCGGGCCACCGGCCAGACCGGGTCGCTGGACGGCCCCCTGGCCGAATCGGAACGCCGGGTGGTGGCCGCCCGGGCCATCCTGGGCGAGTGGCTGGGGGGCTCCGGCGGCGGCTGGCAGGATTCCGGCGGGGTGTGGCCGGGCATGAAGCTGATCGAGGGGGTGCCCGCCGGACCCGAGGATCCGGAGTTCGGCATCAGCCGGGGACGCCTGCTGCCCCGCCACACCATCTTCTCCCGGGAGGAGGTGCCCGAGGCGGCCCGGCGGAAGCTGCAGGACAGCCTGGTGCTGGTCCACGGCGGGCTGGCCCAGAACGTGGGGCCGATCCTGGAGATGGTCACCGAGAAATACCTCCTGCGCAGCGAGCGCGAATGGCAGGGGCGGCAGGAGGCCCTGGGGCTGATGGACGGCGTGGTGGAGGCTCTGGAGCAGGGCGACATCCGCGCCCTGGGCGAGATCACCACCCGCAACTTCTTCGGGCCCATCCAGACCATCATCCCCTGGGCCAGCAACGCCTACACGGAGTCGCTGATCGACGCCGCCCGCGCGCGGTTCGGGGACCGGTTCTGGGGGTTCTGGATGCTGGGCGGCATGTCGGGCGGCGGCATGGGGTTCATGTTCGACCCCGCCGCCCGCGCCGAGGCCCAGGACATGCTCCTGGAGACCATGACCCGGGCCAAGGCCGACCTCGAGCACGCCCTGCCGTTCGCCATGGATCCGGTGGTGTACGACTTCCGGATCAACGAGGATGGCACGTTCGGGTCGGCGCAACGCGGATCGGCCGCCCTGCTCCCGCCCGCCTACTACGCCCAGGCGCTGCCCCGGTTGGTTCGACTGGATCCCCGGGAGATCACCCCCGCCCGCCGCGCCGAGCTGGACGGACTCACCGGCCGCATCGGCGAGGATCCCCGATACCGCGAGGTGGCCCAGAACCTCTATCTTTCACTGGTCGGCCGGGCGGAGGCCGAGACCCGCTCCGGCGCCGACCTGGCCCGGCTGCTCGAGACCCATGGCTTCGACCCCCGGCATCAGGAGGAGGTCCGGGCGCAGCTCCGGGCGGGCCGCCTGGGCCTGGCCCAGAACCGGCTGCCCTCGACGGCCCGGCTGGAGGATGCCCGGCCCGGGGACGTGATGGCGGCCGAGGCCCTGCCGGACTCGGCCCGGCGGCGCGGCGAGCAGGCCCTGCGCGAGGGCGAGGTGGGCGTGGTGACCCTGGCCGCCGGCACGGGCAGCCGATGGAGCGGAGGGGCGGGGGTGGTGAAGGCGCTCAACCCGTTC
>PXDE01000040.1 GCA_003566475.1 PVC group bacterium
ATCCGTGTGGAAGGTGCGGTCGATCCGGGGGAGCCCCTCCTCGATCAGCATATCCTCGAACCGGCGCGCAGGGTCGTGGGGGTGGTTGCAGTAGAAACTCCGGTCTCCGTCCGGCATCACCACCAGAAACGGGGCCGCCTCGGGAAAGCGCTCGATCCGGGTGTTGCGCTGCCAGGTCGTGTAGTCGTCGGAGAGGCCATGAAGCAGGAGGACCACCGGGAACGGCCCCTCCCCCTCCGGCACCAGCAGGTTCATGGCGGTGGATCTGCCCAGGGCCTGCGAACGGAACCTCATGGTGGCCAAGGCCATACGGAAAATCCTCCGGTGGAGCGCCTCCGCACTTTCCAGACGGCGCGGAATGGTACAGGATTCGCGGGCATGACCCCCGAATGTCGCGCGATCATGGCCGAGCCGGAGCCCCCGCTCAAGGGGGAACTGCCCGCCCATCCGCGATGGATCCAGCTCGAATTCCCGTTCCTCGCCCTGCGGCCCCTGAGCCGCGCGGAACTGGCCCGGCGGATCGACCCCGCGCCCCGGAGGCACCTGCGCCTGCGCATCACCCGGAACCGGGTGACCATGGCCTCGGCCACGTTCCTCCGCGAGAACCGGGTGGTCCTGAGCCTCCACGAAGGATACCTGGACGCGCCCGACGAGGTGATCGGCGCGCTCCGCAGCTATCTCCGCACCGGCCGCAGCCGCTACTGGGAGACGGTGTCGGCCTATGCCCTCGCCATCCCCGACCGGCCGGACCGATCCGCGCCTGTCCCCCTCACCCCCCGCGGCGAGGTCCACGATCTGGCCGCGCTCTTCGAGGAGGTCAACCAGGGGTTCTTCGGCGGTTCCCTGACC
The DNA here is from genome assembly GCA_003566475.1 of PVC group bacterium. Taxonomy (GTDB): domain Bacteria; phylum Verrucomicrobiota; class Kiritimatiellia; order SS1-B-03-39; family PXDE01; genus PXDE01. Next base: position 850 of record PXDE01000040.1, read on the forward strand.
TGCCGCATCACCTGGGGCCGCCGCCGCGACCTCGTCACCCGGCACGGCGCGCGGTCGATCCGGTTCGGCTCCTACCTGCGGAGCTGCGACCTGATCCGCATCCATCCGTTTCTGGACCGGCCGGAGGTTCCCGCGGATTTTCTCCGGTATGTGATCTTCCACGAGGCGCTCCACTCCGTCGTGCCCGTGGAGACGCGCCATGGGCGGATCCTCCACCATTCGCCGACTTTCCAGGCCCTGGAGCGGTCGTTCCCCGGGCTCGAGGCCATGCGTTTGCTCGGGCTCCGCATCCTCGACCGCTACGCCCGCCACACCCGGCGGCCACCCGCCATGTGGACCCGGGCCCGTAAGGCCGCCCGCACCGGCCTCGCGGCCCTGGCCGGCCGAAGGGCCGAGGCGGCGGGGGAGCTGAGCCCGGCTACGGTGTAGCATGCCACATGGATCTCGATCCGTGCCTCCATGACCCGCGAGGGCATGGGAAAGCGTCGGCGCTGTACCAGGATGGGCTCAGAGGCGCCCGGCGAACTCGCTCGGGGTCAGGATCTCCACGTCGAGATCCTCGCGTCCGGCCAGCAGGTGGTCGTCGTTGGTGACCAATACCGCTCCTGCCGCCTCGGCCAGGGCGGCGAACTTGCGGTCCGCCGGATCCGGGATGCGAACCCATAACTCGGGGCACGTCTCCCCATCGAAGCGGGCTTCCTCGCTAAACAGATTCTCGACCGGATTCCAGGACAGCGGAGGAATCCGGGTCAGCACGGCCCGGGTCTCGGCCCGGGTCGGTTCATCCCAGACCAGCCGCAGGTCACCGTGCCGGACCGCCTCCAGAATGCGGGCCGAGGCACTGCGGCGGTTGAACCCCGCCGCGACGAAGACGTTGGTGTCGAGAACCACGTCCGCCGTCGGACTCCGCTCTGAACGGGATGGGGGATCGCGGGGCAGGCTCACGTCACGCCCTTCCGTTCAGCCCGCGATGGGGCAGCCGTAGGGCGAGGGGTAGGCCATCACCGGCATCTCGACGTGGAGGCGGACGCGCTGGCCCTCGCGGAAGCCGCGGCAGCAGCCGACGAGACGGCTCTTGAGGGTGAGGTCGCCGAGGCGCAGGACCAGGGTCTGGTCGTGTCCGTAGTAGATGCGGTCCACGATCTCGGCCGGGCCGTCGGGGTCGGCGGTCATCACCAGATCCTCGGGCCGGAACATCACCTCCACCTCCCCCTCGGCCGGCTCGAGGAGGGGCAGCGGCCCGAGACGGCATTCCACCTGGTCGCCGGAGGCCCGGCCGGGCAGGAAGTTGGCCTCGCCCAGGAAGGTGGCCACCCGGTGGCTCCCGGGCCGCCGGTACAGGCGTTCCGGGGTGCCCGTCTGGAGCACCCGGCCCTCGATCATCACCGCCACCTCGTCGGCCAGGCTCAGCGCCTCCTCCTGGTCGTGGGTGACGAACACCGCCGACACCCCGGCCTGGTGCAGGATGTGCCGCACCTCGGCCCGCACCCGCTGGCGCAGGGCGGCGTCGAGGTTGGAGAACGGCTCGTCGAGAAGGATCACCTCGGGACGCGGGGCCAGGGCCCGGGCCAGGGCCACCCGCTGCTGCTGGCCGCCGGACAGCTCGTGGGGCATCCGATGCCGCACCCCCTCCAGCCCCACCAGATCGAGCACCTCGCGCACCCGCGCCGCCTTCTCCGGCCCCGGGGGCACGCCGAACCCGGTGTTGCCCTCGACATCGAGGTGAGGGAACAGAGCGTACTCCTGGAACACCATCCCCACCTTCCGCCGCTCCGGCGGCACATGCGTCCCCTCCCCTTCCACCCGGCGGCCGCCGATCTCGACCGTGCCCCGGTCCGGGGTCTCGAAGCCGGCGATCATGCGCAGCACCGTGGTCTTGCCGCAGCCGCTGGGGCCGAGCAGGGCGAGCAGCCGGCCCTCGGCCACCTCGAGGTCGGTCTCGGCCACGGCCACCGTTCCATTGAAGGCCTTGGTCAGGCTCTGGCAGCGGATGGCGGGGGTCATCCGGGCAGCCCCTCCTCCTCGTGGCGGAGCAGCACGGCCAGGGACACCGCCGAGACCAGGACCAGGATGAGCGAGGGCGCGGCCGCCCGGGCGAAGAACGCCTGCTCGGTGGCCCCCCAGATCCGGGTGGCCAGGGTGGCGAACCCGGTGGGCCCGAGCAGCAGGGTGGCGGGGAGTTCCTTCATGCAGGAAAGGAACACCAGGGCCCCGCCGGTGAGCAAGCCCGGGCGCAACTGGGGCAGGGTCACCGCGCGCAGCACCCCGGCCGGACTCCGGCCCAGGGTCCGCGCCGCCTCCTCGGTGCGCGGGCTGATGGCGAGCAGGCAGGCCCGCACGCTGCCCATGGCCAGGGGCAGGAAGAGGATGACGTAGGCGAGCACGAGCATGGCGAGGGACTGGTACAGCCAGGGCAGCACCCTCGCCCCCAGAAACACCAGGGCCAGGGCGACCACGATCCCGGGCATGGCATGGCCCAGATAGGCGGTGCGCTCGGCGAACCGGCTGGTCCGGCCGGGATGGCGCACCGCGTAGATCACCACCGGCAGCGCGGCCGCCACGCAGGCCACCGCCGCCAGCCCGGACGCCCCCACCGAATGGCGGAGGAGATCCCACTGCCCGCCGATCCGATCCCCCGCCTGCCAGCCCCGGACCAGCCAGAACCCAGTCACCAGCACGGGCAGCCCCAGCCCCAGCAGCGTCACCAGCCCGCAAAAGGCCAGGGCCGGGATCCTCCAGGGGCCCAGGCGATGGCGGCGCGGGGCCCGGCTCACCCCGGCGCTGGGGCGGAACTGACGTCCCCGCCCCCGGGTGCGCTGCTCCACCGCCAGCAGGACCAGGGTCAGGGCTACCAGCATCAGAGCCAGCACGGCGGCCGCCTCCCGGTCCAGGGTCGCGCTGTATTGGATGTGGATCTGACGGGTGAGGGCGTCGAACTGAAGCAGCGAGACGGCGCCAAAGTCGCTGAGGGTGTAGAGGGCGACGAGCAGGGCGCCCGCGCCCAGCGCGGGCCGGAGATGCGGAAGGACGATCTGCCGGAACACCTGGGGCACGGTGCGCCCGAGGCTTCGGGCCGCCTCCTCGACCGAGGGGTCGAGCCCGCGCAGCCCGGCCCGGACCGTGAGCTGCACGTAGGGATAGGTGAACAGGGTAAGGGCCAGCCAGGCCCCGCCGAATCCGTACAGCGAGGGGATGCGCTCCACCCCGAGAGGCGCGAGGAGGGTCTGAAGCATGCCGTGGGGGCCCAGGGCGGCGATCAGCGCGAACGCCCCCACGTAGGAGGGCAGGACGAGGGGCAGGCAGGTGGCCGCCGCCCACACGGAGCGGCCGGGGAGGTCAGTGCGGACGGTGAGCCAGGCCAGGGCCGTCCCCACCGCCGTGGCGCTGGCGGTGACCGCTAGGGTGAGCAGGACGGTCTGCCCCAGGACGGCGAGGTTCCTCGGGGACCGCGCGATGGTCCAGGCGTCGGACCCCATGCCCAGCGCGCGCACCACGAGGTAGATCAGCGGCACCAGGGTCAGGAAGGCCACCGTCCAGGCCAGCGTCCGCAGCCACCACGAGGCCGGCCGCGGCTTTGGGCCCCGAAAGCGCGCGGCGGGGCCGGAAACGGCTGACGCTTCCGGGCGGACAGACACGTTGGGGGCTACCGGAGACATCGGTCCTCAGGTCCGCAAGAGAGGCCTGCTCGGATGCATTCGCCCGCAAGAACGTCCAGCCACACAGCGCCGTACGCCCTTTCATGGGACCGGCGCCATTCGTCCGGGGAATCCACCGAGCGAGGCCGTGGCGGCTGACGTGGGACGGACGTCCCCGTCCGTCCTGCGAAGGTTCCGAGCCTGGGCAGAACCTGAATCGAGTGGCTACGCCGAACCAAGGGCTTTCCAGGCTCCCTGCCTCGCGGTGACGGACGAGGACGTCCGTCCCACGAAGGCCGGACACGCCGGTCCTGAAGAGGCTCGGCGTCCGGAATGCGTTCGGATTCGGGTCGCGTCCCTCGACACCCGGCCAAACGCTGCGACCCACCCGGAGTCACATGGAGTTCCCCCCACCCCGTAGGGGTGCCGGCCATTAGCCGGGGGTAAGCGGAGCGACACCCCCGGGTCTCGTTCCCCAAACCAGGACCGACCCCGGAGGGGTCGCAGCAGGTCCGACCGGATCCATCTGCCGGATCGCGGCTCATAGAATGCGCAGTTCCTGAAGCAGCCGCACCGTGCCGTCGATGTCCTCGAGACGGCTCAGGTCGATGTCGGTGGTGTCGAGGTCGTCGAGCGGAGGAAGGTCGGCCGGCGCTTCCGCTGCCCGGGCCAGGGGATACTCGGAGGTGGTGCCCGCGAAATAGGCCTGCGCGTCATCCGACAGCAGATACCGGACGAACGTCCGGGCCGCGTCGACGTCCCGAGCGGTGTCGAGCACGGCGACCCCGGCCACGTTCACCAGGGTGCCCCGGCCCAGGAAGTGATTTCGGGCCGACATCCGCCCTCCCCGCTCGCGCTGCATGGTGGGCAGGTAGTAGTGATTGGTCAGCCCCACATCAACCTCCCCGGCGGCCACGGCGGTGACGATGGCGGTGTTGCGGGGGTAGGCCCGGGGCTGGTTGGCCTGCATGGCCTCGAGCCAGGCCCGGGTCGCCGCCTCGCCCTCGGTCACCCGCATGGCGGTGACGAAGGCCTGGAAGGAGGCATTGGTGGGGGCCCAGCCCACGCGGCCCCGCCAGCGGGGATCGGTGAATCCATGCACGGACTCGGGAAGCTCATCCTCGGCCACTCGCTCGGGGTTCACCACCACCACGCGGGCCCGGCCGGACACCCCCACCCATACGCCCTGGGGCGACCGGAACTTCGACGGGACTTCCTGCAGCACGTCCTCCGGGAGCGGAACCAGCCGTCCGGCCCGGGCCAGAGCGCCCAGCGCCCCGGAATCCTGAGCCAGGAACACATCGGCCGGACTGCGGCGTCCCTCCTCGAGAATGGTGGCCGCCATCTCCGCCGTGGGGCCGTAGCGGACCTGCACCCGGATGCCGGTGTCCTGGATGAACCGGTCGAGCAGCGGCTGGATCAGGTCCTCGCTCCGCCCGGAATAGAGGGTGAGGGACGGTGCGGCGTCCTGGGAACGCGGCCCGCACCCGGCCATCCAGCTCAGCCCCATCACCGCCAGCCCTGCCCCGATCCACCATCTCCATCGCATGGCAATGCACTCCCGTTCGCTGCCTCGCATGCCAATGCAACCATGCGATTGGCATGTCAATCGGGGGACGGTAGTCGATCTCGACGCTCCGTTCAACCTTTGATGATGTCGGTCCCAGCCCGTAGCCGCCGGCGCCAGCCGGTGGACAGCCCCGTCACCCGCGTATTCACATTCCCAGGTGTCCTGGCTCGTGACCCGCATCGTCCCCATTCGCATCCGCGCCCTCGGCGGGCGCGGCTACGTGGGCACGCTTTCGGGGGCGTGCCCCCTACCGCGGCGGGTAGCCCTGGGCGGTGAAGCGGATGTCGATGTCCTCGTTGGCCAGCTCGCGCAGGCCCAGATCCCGGCCCTTCAGGGTCATGTACCCGTTGATCCGGACCAGCACCGCAGCCCCGTCGCGACCCCGGGTGTTCCAGGAGAAGGTGCACTGGGGACGGACCGGGATCCGGCGGTCGCCCACCTGAAGGACGGCCTCCGCCTCCTGATAGGTGACCTCGCTTCGCTGGGTGCGGCCCCGATCATCCTGCTCCTCGTACCGTTCGGTGCGCGGGCCATGGAAGCGCTGGACCGTCAGCGTGATGTCGGGTCGCTCCCGCTCCAGCAGCTCGCCGAGCACGCGACGGCTCTGGTCGCCATTGGGCTGGAGCCAGCGGTCGGCCTTGATGGTGAACGCGCCCTGGCTGCCCGCCGACCGGTACACGACCTCGCCGTTCACCGGCTTCCCATAGACGAAATTCGGCCACGTGGCCCCCTTGGTGTCGCGGATTTCGAAGTCCACCGTGAAATGCCGGGGAAACGATTCGGAGAGCCGCGCCACCGTGCCTTCCTCGGCCGTGGACGGGCGGAGCCGGTCCGCCCGCTGGGCCGCGTTGCGGATGGTCAGGCGGTGCGGGACCGGATCGGCCTGCGTTCTCGGCCGGGCCATCTGGTCGGAGCCCCGGGCCAGGTCGAGCACCACCAGGTATCCGTCGGACTGCCCTCCCCCAAACCGGGGCTGCAGCGCGTTCCGGGTGGGGGTCTGCGACTGGTGTCCGTATACGTTCGCGTCCTCCACGGCGCTGGACGCGAAGAGAATCCGGGGACGCCCGCGCACCGTGCCGGTGCCGATGCCCCAGGTGGCCCCATTGTCATTTCCCACCGCCGCCACGCCGGTGCCGGGCATGGCCGAGACGAACCGGGCCCCGGTGAGGTCCGGGGTGAAGACCGCGATGTACTCGCCGCCGGGTTCGCTGCGCCCAATGTGATTGCGGGTCTGGATGAGTCCCCAGGCCGCGCCGCCGGCCACGGCCAGCGAGCCGTCGGTGGCCAGGTTCAAGGTCGAGACCCCGATCCCGTTGGCCCGGTTGTTCCAGCGGGTGCACCAGAACGTCCAGCCGATGACCTGGTAGTCATGGGGATCGAGCTTCACGATGTACGCGAAGCTGGTCACCCCCGCCCCGGCCGAGGTCAGGCCCAGACCGCGCAGGCCGGTGCCGCGCCGGACATCGGTGGAGCCTCGGGTCATCACGCTGTTCCCCCCGTCGCTCCAGGCCACGAAGACCACAGTGCCATCCTGGTCGTGGGAGACCAGGCGCACGGCGGAGTCGGACACGAGGCGGCTGTTGTCGAGACCGACATAGGGGCCGTCCCACTGATAGAGCTGGTAGCGAAGCCGGCCGTCCGGCTC